>NZ_ONDD01000005.1 GCF_900316465.1 uncultured Fibrobacter sp.
GACATCCGCCTCCAGTTTCTGACCGTTCAGAATCAGGAAGTGCCTGAAAGACGAAGGATCAACGAAGTTTTCCATGACTTTCTGAAGGGCATCTCGATTTTCACGCATTTCGTTAGACAACAAAGCGATGTCGCGCGTATTTTGGATTGTTTGGGCGGCAATCTCCGTGAAAAACAAAGGGACAGGAGCGGCTCATCGTGCTGAGATTTGCGGTGCAATTTTTGCACCGCAAATTTTCAGTGTCATTTGCACCGATAATTGCGGTCAAAATTTTTGACCGCAATTCATCGACTTCGCTTTTGGACAGCTGGAACCGGAAATCCTCCGCAAAACGACCGATATTATTCTTGACCTGCCGATTAAATGCTTTGGTCGTATACCCGTAAATCTCGGCCAGGTCGGCATCAAGCATCACCTTGACCCCGCGAATGGTGTATATCCGCGATTTGAGCAGGGTTTCGTCAATAAGCGGGAACTCCGATTTGACTGGCGCAACCGCCATATCATTCTTTTTAACCATATAGCCTCCATGTAGCCGCGTTCGCGGCTGGTTGATGTTAGAGGCGTCCCCTTATTCCTGCATCGAGGTCAAAAATTTTGTCCTCGATAAAATCGGAATAAAAAAAACGCGATTCTCCATTTGACAGAGAACCACGTGCAGCTTTAATGTACCTAATATCTAAAAAGTTGGCAAGGGACCTAAGAAAATTTTACAGGGCGTTCCCCGGCTCGGTTGGCCCCAGTCACCCTTCGCCGGGTCGGGCTATATCGCAAGGCGCCCCGTGCGCGCCTACGGCACCCCCGCGCCGCTCTTGCAACGGAGCCGCGCAAGCGCATCTCCGCCCCAAGGGGTCACTATCCCTAACGCAGATGCAAGGAAAGTACAAATATTATTTTATAAATAACTTATTTTTATTCGCAATAATCAAATTTTTCTTATTTTTGAAAAGAAGAATTATTTTGCATAAATTATATGTGCTGTTTTCCCAATTTTTGCGGTGTATTCGCTGCAGATAATCAAAACGTAAGACATATGCCTTACGGATCTTCTTTACCGCCTATTTCGTGGCTCTCGTGGCTATGGATGGCATAAGAAAGGGAAAACAGCACTTTTTATGTCAGTAAAAAACATTCAATCACCTCATCATCTTGCGGCGCTTCTGGGAACGTCTTTATCACGATTAACTTTTATTTTATATAAAATACCAGAAGCTAACAAATACAGAGTTTTTGAAGTAGAGAAAAAAAATGGTGGAAAAAGAACCATTTCATCTCCAATAAAGCCTCTTCGGGACATTCAATTAAAACTATGCGAACAGCTAAAAGATGATTACGAACTGAAGAATTGTTCGCATGGATTTGAAAATGGTCGCAGTTATATCACAAATGCAAAAGCGCATAAGAAAAGCCGAGTACTACTCAATATTGATTTAAAATCATTTTTTAATTCAATTACTTTTAGACGCGTTCGCGGACTATTCTTATCTCGCTCTTTTAACTGCTCAGACAAAGTTGCAACAATTCTAGCCCAAATAGTGTGTTACCGGGATATGTTGCCACAGGGGGCTTGTACATCTCCAATTATCGCAAATATGATAGCCCGCCGACTCGATTCATCTCTAATTAATCTTGCGAGAAGTACAGGTTCAAGATATACGAGATACGTAGATGACATAACCATTTCAACAACAAAAAGATATCTTGCGAAATCAATCGTTGAGTCTTTTACGGCCATTCCAAATAAGAATGTCATTCTTGGTCAAGAAATAAAAAAAATCATTACAAAAGAAGGATTTGAGCTCAACAATCAAAAAACGAGAGTTCAAGATAAATCCATCAGACAAGAAGTAACAGGTGTTGTTATAAATGAATTTCCAAATGTTAGGCGGGAATTTATTCGATCAATAAGAATGATGCTACATATGTGGAGAAAATTTGGACTATCAAACGCGTCATCCTATTTTAAAGAACATATTTATAAAAAACAGAGTAAGCTAGACAACGAAAATCTGTTTAAAGCGGTTTTGGTTGGCAAAATTACTCATTTAATTCAAATCCGCGGGCATTTTGATTCTGTACTTTATGGCCTTTGCTGCACATACAATACGCTAGACAAAAATGCTCCCAAAATTATAAAGGAAATCATCAAGATGAACAAAAAATATCAAGTATTCATTGGTCATGCAAGTGAAGATAAAGAAACAGTTGCTGAACCATTGAACAATGCTTTGAAAAATTTAGGCATAGTTACATTTCTTGACGCGGTCAATCTCAAATGGGGAGATAGTCTTACTCAAGTGATCAACAAAGCACTTGGCGAAGCGGATATATTTGTCGCAGTGATTTCAAAATCGTCCGTAAATAAAGCGTGGCCTCAAAAAGAGGTACAAGCCGCAATTTCTCGAAATATTCCTGGAAAACAAATTTTTTTACCCCTATTTGTTGGAGATGATAAAGAAATTGAAAGTTTTCAAAAACATTATTCGTTAATTTCTGATTTATTGTATAAAAAATGGGATAACAACCCTGATGATCTTGCAAAAGAAATACAAAGTCTTCTTTAGTCGAAATTAATAAGCAAGCCAGATAATACATCTGGCTTGCTTATATTAGTTATTTAGACAACGATTTTCCAACTTCAGAGGAAATCGTTTCATTATACAAGTCGACAAGCTGCTGAACATCCTCACTGCCATAGTAGTTGACATTTTGTTTCGCAATCTCATGACACGTGATAACTTTTGCCATTTGGTGCTTTAGGTTGATTGGTAGTTGCCTGTAGAATTCATTATAGAACGGATGATCTATATTGATAAGCACAACACGCTTATTGTTAGACATCTCGAACATGAACATTTCTTCGTTACGTCCAAGGCTGACTTCCTTAATTCCTTCTAGCCATTTATTTTTGCGTTCACGGAAAAGGGCTGGATTTTTTTGTGGGCCACGATGTTCGTGTTCTTTCGGTTCTTCGTTAGGTTTATTTTCTCCACGACGATTTATCTTAAGGAGCAGATTGTCGTTCATCTCTTTGGTGACATGATCGTACATCTTTTGCGTTTCTGGGTCCGTTTCGCCCTTCGCTGCGGCAGACTCTCGCTGTCCTCGGTTTTTCGCCTCATTGATGAAAACTCCAATCTTTTGGATAAGAACGTCATGGAATGACTGACTCATGGTCTCTTTTGATTGTTCTGATACCATTTTGGTAAACGTGGAGCCAAGCAATTCGTCACATGTTCCGTTGGTAAAAAGTTCTATTCGAAGACCGTTGTATTGTGGATGACGAGTCCAAAGTCCAAGCGTCAACCCACGACCTATAAGACGGTTCTGACGATAGATATACAGCCCTTGATTTCGCAAATTTCTTGACGCACCTTCTCCAACAGAATCAGATGTATCTTCTTTCGGCAGATAGTATGCGTTAAATGAAAATTGCGTACCATCAACTTCAAATTCATCGCTGCCCAACAATTCATTTTGTTCGAGAGCATTCAGCATAAGGTTGACTGGTTCTGCCAGAGTCCCATCAACGAAGAATTTGCATATATTGGAGGTTATGAACTTATTAAAAATTTCACCGATTTTGTTACGGAGTTGCCCCCCAAAGCTCTTGCGGTCTTTATTGGAAAGACGGTCAATTTCGGTAATAGAAACGAGTGTTCCGTGATCTTCAGCAAAATTCACCAGATTCTCGGGATTCGAGAGAAATTCGTCCAGTGGAACTTTGTCGATAGAAAGTTCAATCGGCCCACCATTCTTGCAAGCTTCAGTAATATCAAGGACCGCCTTAGAAATGTAATCACTTCCCTGCGTGCGAGAAATTACTGTAAGTTTTTTTCCAAGACTAAGTGCCGCTGTTTTAAGACCTGCTCCATACATTCCTAGGTTAGTTTCGCCGGTTTTTCCAGTCATGGATCCAAGACACATGGCCTCTTTCATTGTGTCAAAATCCATCCCGCATCCATTATCAATGATGTTAATGGATCTTATGGGCCCACCTTTTCCGGAATCTGTAGAGAACTGAATTTTTACTGTGGTTGCATCGACTTCGGGTTCTACCGAATTGTCAATGATGTCTGCAATAGCAGCGTAATTGTTATAACCGCAGTTACGAAGTGCGTTCACGATAAAAGAATCGCGAACCTGGATAGTGTTCGTTTTCATTTTGTTTTCGCCAGTACATGTTCTTGTTGTTAACGATATCTATATGGTATGCACCGGTCTTTGTTGACCATACAAATATCTCACATGCAATGATTCTATTCATTGCAACATAAATATAACCAAAAAAAGCGTTAGTGAGATTCTTTTTTTTGAAAAAACTCCGAATTTCGCCCAAAGCTGAAATTTTTACAAAATTACGCTTTTTTTGCGGAATTTATTAATTTTAGCACATATTCCCTGTTCAGCCAATAGCACATTTTCTTGACCTGGAAGCCCTGCGCACCTTCAGTGGTGTCAGCAGCGTTCTGTGCTTTGGGGCGAATATGACAAACGGGATTTTCGGAAGACTTTATAAAATGTTCGTAGTTGCCTGCGGCAACTTTTGTACGAGTATTTTCCCAGAGGATTTTCCCCTGTTTCAAATCTTCAAACGGCATCGTCCAGAACATCACTTTCTCTAGGCGGACCTGCTTGTCATTTTTCACCGCAGGTTTCCTAAAAATGATGAACATGAACCGTTGCGTAAACATCTCATAAAGTGCAGAATCTTCCCAGGATTGTTCCTTAACAATTTCTTTATAATTGATATTCGGGAAAGACATCGCTTCTTTCAAGTTGCCATTGGCTTCAAGACGAATTGTCTTAATGGCGATCTCAGCTTTTTCAAATTCAGCAATTTTCTTTGACTTAATACCAAGAATCGCCTTGCATACATCATAAGCCATAGCTTTGCTTTGAGAAAATTCAACGTCCAACATTTTCTCTATTTCCGCAATCGTCTTGCCATAATACGGAGAGAATTTTCTTTCAATCAGTTGCTCGAAAGTTTCCGATTCACGATAATCAGAAATACTGCGAACTACACTTTCAGCACTTTCTTGAACTTTTAGAATTTTCCTCTTCTGCTGTTCACTTATAAAAAGACCTTTATGCATTTCTGGATGATTCAAAGAATCCAGAATAATTGTATTGACATACTTCGATTTTATCGAATATGCTCGCTGGGGAGCAAGTTTATCGGATTTAGGCTGGCGTCGCATTTGCGCACCAGCCTTCGACCCCTTTGTACATGCAGCAAGATAAAGCGTATCGCCTTCTGAAATTTCGTGAGCTTTTCCCGCAAGTATTTTATTGTGAATTATAGTCCAATCATCTCTGATTATCTTTAAATCAGTTTCAGGGAAATTCCAATATCGAACTATTTTAAAAATAAGGTCATACGGAAGTTTTCCCTCTTCATGCAAATAAAACATTAAAAGCAGAAGAGCATTCTTTTCCCAAAAACTACTCGTATCGAACGTCTTAGTCGCTTCTTCGATATAATCTATGACATTGAGCACCAAACGCTCCTTCGAAAGCATGCTCCCGTCAGATGCTTTTTTCAAGGGCGTACATTTTAGCTCAACACCCGCTTCCTTGAAATCGGGTTCTGATTTAGAATTCGGCTCATATTGGAAATGATATTTTTCAACAGCATTTCCTAAGCTACCTTTTCCCGTGTCAAGCAACCTGGCTTCGCCATACATTTCCCAAAGCGTTTTCCCAAGCATTCTTTGAGCATGCTCAAGAATAGAGTCCTTGGATTTTTTATCGTATGGTAAAGTCTGCTCGCTCATGTCATATCCACTTTTCTAGAACACGACCGACATTTTCGACAATACCAGTCACAAGCGCATTACCCATCAAGAAAGCGCGACGCAAATTACTGGCGCCTTCTGTATGATTATCAGGGAACATATTCAAACGTTCCAACTCAATCGGAACAAGCCTGCGGTAGCGACCGGATTTCGTCTTGATAACATGTTTGAAGCGAGAAGGTCCCTTGCCACCCTCGCCAGTAATAATCGTACGGGAGGGCTTATCCAAGAAATCAGGGAAAGCCATCGGGCCTTCGCTATAATTGTATTCGAAGCCCTCTGCAGTCTTTCTCTTTTCAGACTTACCGCCCTTCAAGTATTCCCACTTAGGCAATTCTTTCTCGTCAATAAAGAATTCCTCGGGAACATCTTTTTCATCAACAAGCAATTCGCCAAGGGTTAATTTCTTCCCGGAATAGTCCGCAACAACATCAAAAGTGCAGACTTTACGCTTGCTCATGAAACCCGCAGTGAAGAACGGAGAGTTTTTCTGCCCTTTGTTGAATTCTTCAGTAACTTTAACCAAGTCACCTTTAATTTCAAATTCATTTTTTTTCGTCTTTTCCGAAAGCTTGCACTTTAAAGCCTGCGCAAGAATTCCGTCATTCAGAATCCATTCATCAGCAACAGCTTTTGAGCATGCTTTTGCAAGTTTCGTTCCGTCCTTATAGGCGACAATGTACGTTCTGCGACGACGCTGAGGCATGCCATAGTCAGCAGCATTAACAACTCGCCATTCTACAGAATAACCGAGGTCAGAAAGCGAAGCCAAAATAATTGCAAAATCACGACCACGCTGCTTAACGGGCGATTTTAAAAGGCGATCAACATTTTCGAGGAATAAATACTTCGGCGGATTCTTGCTATCACGAAGGATTCGATGAATCTGCCACCAAAGAACACCTTTCTTTCCTTCAATACCACCAGATCGCTTCAGCGTAGATGCGACAGAATAGTCTTGGCACGGAAAGCCTCCAACAAGGAGATTCCCCGGCTTTATTTCGTCAACGGAAACCGTAGCAATATCAACATTAGAATGACCTTCAGCACCAAACCGCGCTCTATAAACTATCGACGCATCCTGTGTTTTGGTCGAAGGCTCCCACTGACTATTCCATACTGTTTTATAGCGGCAAGACGCTCTTTCAAGACCAATACGAAATCCTCCCACACCAGCAAACAATTCAATAACACGAATATCGCCTGACTTTGTTTTCGCAACATCATCTAAAAGACAATCTTGCGCGACATCAGCACAATATTTTGCAATAGGTTCACAAAGCTGTTGAGAAAGAATCTTTGCAGACTTTTTCTGTCCCATTTAAACGTTCCTTTTCTTTGAACAGAAAGATACATAAAAATTCTGTCAATCAAGTGACATACTTTTCATCAGAAAAAGAAAACCGGCCTCATAGGACCGGTTTTTGCAAAAAGCACCTTCTTTTACGCTATTTCAGTGCGGCAACCTCTGCCTCAGAAAGTTGCGAAATCCTGGCGACTTTTTCAACGGAATCGCCTTCAGCAAGCATGGCCTTCGCCATTTCGCGAGCCTTGGCGTCCATTCCATCCAAAAAAGAGCTTTCCTTTTCGTATTTAATGTCAGTCATCTCGTCTACCTCCCTAAGAAGCAGTTCGTCTTCAATCTTCTCTAAAGATACATCTTTTATGAACTTTGCGTATAGGTCATTTTGCAAATACTGTGGTGAAAAGGGCTTTTCTTCCATAAGTTCGTTGAAAAAGCGAAGCATGTCGGCTCGTTCGCTCTGTTCGCGATTCGACAGGGGCAATCGAGCGTCTATCTTGCAGAACTTGTCCACCTCGACAAGGAATCCATCAAACTTGTCATAGAATGGGCGACCATTTTTCGAAAGGTTGACATGGTGAAAATAAGTATCCGGTTCGTTATTGAATAAGTCTTCTGTCAGAATAGACAATACATACACATGAGGGAGCCTGTATCGGCTACCTTCGGGAACCAGCGTAGAGATAGCGCGGGATACATAATAGAAAAGTCGATCGATAAAAAGTTGGCTAGCATTTTGTTGAACTTCAACCAAAATGGGTTCTCCAGCTTGATTTGTTCCAACAATGTCGAATATGGGTTTCTTTTGTGAAGGTAATGCAGGCATTTCCTGTATGCGGAACGAGAAATCTTTTATGCGTCGGTCTCCTTCCAGTCCCATCATTGCGTTCAAGAACGCAATGAATCGCTCTGGTTTAACTTGATTTATCATCAAGCGTTTAAAGACTTTATCTCCGAATGGATAGGCGTATTTGAAGATTTTTCGGTATTTGGCAAGATTGGCCCTGTTCTCTTTGACATCTTGCGCCATCAGACGATATTGCGTCTTATTCATCTTTATCTCCTTCCTCGCGGACAAGCAAAAACTGCGAAGCGTTAAGTTTTAAAACAAGAATGCACGCATGTGCACTACGCAATATAGCCAAACAAATTTTTCTTGTCAACTGGTTTCATCTTTTTCTGCATTTTTTCGCAAGTGTTCCGTTTAAACGAACGTTTTCCCAATACATTTTCATGGAAATTTCTTCATCAAATCCACTCTTTATTTCAAACGCTCCTGGAAACACCATGCAGGCGTTTCTTGACAACGAATTATCAAAATGCAACCGATTCATTATTAGCGTTGCTTTCATTTCACGTAGTGGATTGGCACCATTAAAGCAAACTTTGCTAGAGCTAGAAAAAAGAAATGTTCCCGGAAAAATCCTCACAACGGATTATCTAACATTTACCGAGCCATCAGCCCTCAGGGCACTTTCGAAATATTCAAATATCGAATTAAAAATTCTTCGTTGCGACAAAAATATACGAGGATTTCACACCAAGGGTTATCTCTTTTTCAAAAATAGGGTTGTCAGCGTCACTATTGGCAGCTCGAACCTTACTGGGAACGCCCTTGCTATTAATAAAGAATGGAACACCTGCTATTCTGTTGAAGAAGACGAAGCTTTATGCAAGAATGTCATCAACGACTTCAACGAACTTTGGAATAGTCCGAACGCGTTCTCTGCTTCAGATACAGTCCTTAACGAATACGCTCAGATTTATATCGAGCAAAAGCGAATTCGCCGGGAACTCCAGCGACAAAAAATAGCCCTAGAAAAAGAAGCAACCATCAACGAATCGAAAATAATCTCACTTGAGCAGATTTTACTTGAGCCAAATTCCATGCAATTGGAATTTATTCAAAAGTTGAACGAAATTCGTGCCATGGGCGAACACAAAGCGCTGCTAATTTCAGCCACAGGAACGGGTAAAACATACGCAGCCGCCTTCGCAATGAGAGAAATCAACCCCAAACGAGCTCTTTTTCTTGTTCACCGTGAACAAATCTTGCGCAAGGCCATAGAATCTTTCAAGAACGTATTTGGAGATACAAAAACATTCGGTTTGTACTCCGGCACATCACAGGAAACAGACCGTGATTTCGTCTTTGCGACTATGCAAACCATGGCATCCCATTTTAGTGATTTCGCAAAAGATGAATTTCAGCTTATAGTTGTTGACGAAGCGCATCGCGTAGGCGCCGAAAGTTATCAGAAAATGATGGCGTATTTTAATCCCGATTTGTGGATTGGCATGACAGCATCGCCTGACCGTAGCGACAAATTTGACGTCTACGCCGCTTTTGATCACAACATCGCTCACGAAATCCGCTTGCAAGAAGCCATGAGGCTCAATCTTCTTTGTCCATTCCATTATTACGGCATAACGGACATCTTTGTCGATGGTGAAGAGAAGGAAAAGAGAGATTTCGCAAAACTTGTCTGTGACGAGCGAGTCAATTATATTATTGAAAAAGCGGAATACTTTGGCCACAGCGGAAATCGCGTAAAAGGCCTTGCTTTTTGTAGTTCGCTAGAAGAATCAAAGGAACTTTCCCAAAAGTTCAATGAGCGCGGATATAAAACAATTGCTTTGTCGGGAGCCGATTCCCAAGAGGCGAGAGAACAAGCCGTAAGGCAATTAGAAAATGATAATCGCGACAACGGTCTTGATTACATTTTCACGGTAGACATCTTCAATGAAGGCATCGACATTCCGCAAGTGAATCAGATTTTGATGCTTCGCCCAACAGAATCACCCATCATCTTTGTGCAGCAACTAGGGCGCGGATTACGTAAGGCAGAAGACAAAGAGTTCGTGATGATTCTCGATTTTATCGGGAATTACAGCAATAACTACATGATTCCTATTGCCCTTTCTGGCGACCGAACATACAACAAGGACAACATTCGGCGATATGTTCGTCAAGGCGTAAAAGCTTTAGAAGGAGCTTCAACCATCCACTTTGATGAAATTGCCCGCAAACGAATTTATGAATCCATTGACTCGGCTAACTTCAGCGAGATGAAATTAATTAAGGAATGCTACAAGAACTTGAAATACAAATTGGGTAGAATTCCTAACTTGATGGATTACGAAGAATATGGTGAAATTGACGCCATGCGTATTTTTGAAAATGCATCTTTAGGTTCGTATCATAAATTTCTGAAGAAAGTCGAGAAGGACGAATACAAAGTTGATTTCAGTACCATCGAAGAAAAGTATCTGGAATATGTCTCAACGAAATTTGCAAATGGCAAGCGATTGCACGAACTTCTGATTCTTGATGAGCTGTTAGGTGAAAATAACGGGAATGTCATATCCCGGGTGATGAGTAAAATGCAAAACGATTTCGGCATTAGCGTCAACGAAAAAACTCGAAAGAATGTTGAAAATATTTTAACCGGTCAATTTGCGTCAGGCGCTGCTAAAGATACTTATGCTGACGTTACATTCATCGAAAACAATGGAAACGACTTTTGCATTTCCTCAAAGTTCAATGAACTACTTGACAATAATGAGTTCCGGCGACAAATGACGGAAGTCGTAAAGTTCGGTCTATTCCGCAACAAAAAATATTTTGGTCATCGCTACAAGGACACTTCATTCTGCCTTTACGAAAAATACACTTACGAAGATGTGTGTCGTCTTTTGGATTGGGAAAAAAATGAAGTAAGCCAAAATATAGGTGGTTATAAGCACGATAAAAACACAAACACAATTCCGATTTTTGTCAATTATGAAAAAGGAGATAACGTTAAGGAATCGATTCGCTACGAAGACGGTTTTATTGACGAGAAGACCTTAGAATGGATTTCTAAAGTAAATCGAAAGAAAACATCTAAAGATGTCATTTCTATTCAGAATTCCGATAGAATTGGTATAAAAATAGACCTGTTTGTTCGAAAAAACAAAGATGATAAAACATCTAAGGAATTTTATTATTTGGGACGATTACATACATCGTCGGAACCTATAGAGTTCAAAAAATTCAACAAGGATCTCGGAAAAGATCAGTCTTATGTTAAGTTTATCTATACCCTAGAAACTCCTGTGCGTCAGGACATTTATGATTATTTAGTAGGATAACATGAAACACATCGAAGTAGTAGCAGGCATCATCAAGGATAGCGACAAGATTTTCGCAACACAGCGTGGTTATGGAGAATTCAAAGACGGTTGGGAATTTCCCGGCGGCAAGATGGAACCTGGCGAAACTCCGCAGCAAGCACTTGCCCGCGAACTGAAAGAAGAACTCGCTATCGATGTAAATGTCGGAAATTTTCTATGCACCGTGGACTATGACTACCCCACTTTCCATTTGACAATGCATTGCTTTTATTGTTCCGTTATCGGTGGAGAATTAACCCTATTGGAACATGAAGCCGCCAAATGGTTGAAAACGACAGAGCTGCATTCTGTCAATTGGTTGCCCGCCGATATTGAAGTTGTCGCGGCACTAGAAAGAAATCTGTAAAGCGTTCCGCGCGCAACGTGCAGGTTCTTGGCGATGTCACTCTTAGGCATGCCACGAGAAATCATTTCGCGAATCCATTCGCGATTCTTTTCGCATTTCTGATTTGGAATAGGCGACTTTCCTTTAGGGCGCCCAAGAATCACCCCTTCGGCCTTTTTGCGAGCAAGAGCTTCTTTGGTTCGCTGACTTATTAGGTTTCGTTCAATCTCAGCGGAAAGGCCAAATGCAAACGCAAGAACCTTACTTTGAATATCGTCACCAAGGCGATAGCCATCTTTAATTGTCCATACACGACATTCCTTGTTCATGCAGATATTCAAAATTTCCATAATCATGAACAGGCTGCGGCCGAGGCGCGATAGCTCGGCACAAATAATCAAATCGCCCTTCTGCACTTTTTTCAGAAGGCGCCCGAGTCCTCGTTTAGTGTAATTCTTTGCACCGCTAATCGTTTCTTCGATCCAGCCGTCTATTTGCAAGTTCTGTTGTTGTGCAAACCGACTTATTTCAAAGCGCTGATTTTCGACCGTTTGCCGGTCGGTACTCACGCGTATATAGCCGTAAACCATTATGTGAACATTCTTCCATTTTGAAACCTATATAAAAATCAGCCTCAGAAAAACATCACCGGCCATATAAACAAACTTATCAATCAAATAATACAAAATCATTTTTCTTCCATCAGTACCGCGATGTCGTCCTTGTCGAAGTCCTTGCCGAAGGCTTGCCGGTAGCTCGATTCCAGCGCCTCTCCGGGGGTGCAGTTTTCCCTGAACAGGACCATGCCGCTGTCCAGGCATTCCATGTCGAGCTCACCGTCGGTGTCGATGCTTTCCGGCCGGAACGTGGACCATAGGCAATAGTCGGTGAACCCTTCCCGGATGTCTTCTTCGAGCAGGTTGTCGCCCGTGCCCGCCTGAACTTTCAGGAACGCCTTTGCGCTCTTGACCCATGCGAGTATCGCGCCGCCGAACGTGTCGTTTTCCATAGTGCCTCCGCCCCGAAAGATAGATAATGCTAGTGACAGAAAATGTCATGGCAATTATGGCGATTTTTGAAGTCGCAAATTGCGACTTTAGACGAAAATCTTGAAGTCACAAAATGTGACTTCAAGTTGACCCGCGACGTTCAAGGTCAAAAAATTTGACCTTAGAACTGCGAAATTTGGCGAAAACAGACGATTTTGAGAAAATAGGCAACTTGAGGTGCAAAAATTGCACTTCAAGTTGTCGGGTTTTCCGACAGGTTCAGATAGATGGCGAACTGTCAAGGAATACTTGAAAGTTCAATGCAACTGGTCGCAAAATGCGACCGGTTCTGCCAACCCAATTCTTTCATTTGTGCAAGTTCCGCTTGCACAATTAAGAAAATGCCTATTTTGCAAGCGAGACTTGCAAAAATATGGCTTTAGGGGTGAATGAGGTATGTGCAAATTTTGCACATACCACTCCCTATGGTGCAATTGCGGTCAAAAATTTTGACCGCAAAACAGCAAAATTCGTCGAAAATAAGCGATTTTGAGCAAAAAGACAACTTGATGTCCAAAAATCGGACATCAAATGAGTTCTTTAAGGTTCCAAAATGGCACCTTAGAACTAGTTCCGTTTTGGAACTAGTTCAAAAAGTAATATGCAAATTGTGCATATTACTGTCTGACTTACGCATAAGCTTATGATTTTTAAACTCCTCGAAATTTTCGAGGAGTTGAGCGGGCAAGCGGGGCGTTGCGGGGCCGGCGATTGAGGCCCCGCTGAGGGGGTATCCGGAAGACTTGCCCTGGACCCTATCGCCTTCGGCTCCAGGGTGACAGAAGGGCAAGGCTGCAGGCAGGGGGAGGCTTCCCCCGCCGAAATATATTAGAGAAATCTCTTGACACGGGCTGCGCGAGGATGTATATTTAGTGAACGGGCGTGCAGGATTGTTCTTGTGCGCCCGACTTGAGATTACGACAATCCCTGCGACAGTCGGCATAGGCCATGCGCCCGTACGTGCATCCGCGGTGGGGTTCATCAACCTTCTTGTTGATGTTGTTGGATAGCTGGCAGGAGAAGCAGCCTGCTCGAGCGTGTGGCGAAAGCCGCGCCAGGTAACGCCGAGGAAAGCCCCCGCCAACAGCACCGCAAGAGCATCCCAAATAAAACTACTAGAAAGCTAAGGCTCAACATACGTTGTGCGTCTGCGTATTTGCGCCTTCGTATTGTTATTAAAGAGAGGTCTTTTATGAGAAATCGAAAGATTGAATCTCACAATATCCATATCGATTCTGATTACATCAACTGGATTACGGAACTAAAGCAGCGTTACCGCTCGGCACAGGTAAAGGCGGTCATCAAGGTAAATGCCGAAAAACTGCAGTTCAACTGGCTGCTAGGGCGGGACTTGGTGCGCAAAAAGGCCGAGGAGCGCTGGGGTACGGGAGTCGTGGAGCAACTCAGCCTGGATTTGCGGCGGGAATTTCCCGATGCAGACGGATTTTCTGTGTCGAATCTGTGGTTTATGAAGAAATGGTACTGTTTTTATACGCGGAAAGGGGCTAATCAAATTCTCTACCAAGCTGGTAGAGAATTAGCCAAAACTAAGTCTAGCCGACTTGACAGAGAAAAACTGCAACAGCCTGTTGCAGAATTAGACATGGCAAAACTGCACCAAGTTGGTGCAGAATTACCAGCAATCTTTGCCGGTATCCCTTGGCGTCACCATGTAGAAATTATCACGAAATGCAAATCTGTAGATGAGGCCCTGTTTTACATCAAAAAGACTGTGGAACAAGGGATGAGCCGCGCTGCGTTGATCAACTGCATCAAGGCAGATCTTTACAGCCACCAAGGCAAGATAGTCAACAATTTTACCGAAAAACTGCCCGATTTGCAGAGCAAACTTGTTCAAGATGTGCTGAAAGAGAACTACGATTTCGGCTTTGCTACTGTTGGTCACGAAATTTACGACGAAGCCGAATTGGAAGAGGCTCTTACGAAGAATGTCACCAACCTTTTGCTCGAAATGGGTACGGGTTTTGCCTTCATTGGACGGCAAAAGGAGGTTCTTGTAGGTGGACGAAGCCGCAAAATCGACCTGCTGTTTTACCATATCCGCCTGCGCTGTTTCGTTGCCTGCGAACTGAAGGCAAAGCCGTTTGAGCCGGAATTTGTCGGCAAGCTGAACTTCTACGTGAACGCGGTAGATGAGTTGCTGAAGGCACCCGAGGATAATCCGACAATCGGGCTGTTGATTTGTTCCAACATGGATTCGACCGATGTACAGTGGTCTTTCCGTGGGCTGGGCACGCCGATGGGGGTTGCGACTTACAACAATATCCGCATCAAAGATGCGTTGCCTTCAAAGGAATTGCTGGAAGAGCGCATGCGCCTTCTGCAAAAGGAAATGCATACTACGAAACGACTCATTCGGAAAAAGGGCGAATAGCGCGTTCATGGAGGGCGAGGATTGTCGCACCACTGGTGCGACAAAGGGGATGAATTCGCCAAAGAGGCAAAATTTCAAGATTATGCCGATTGAAGTCAAATCGGGCAAGCGCTATAGATACGAGTCTCTCAAACGTTTCCGAGAAGAATTCGGTGAACGTCTCGGAGAATCCTACATCATACATCCCAAGAACTTTGCGATAACTCGCGATGGCGTTATCTGCATTCCCGCCTATATGGCGATGTGCCTCTAATTACCACCCTTCCTTGAGCCCTTCCAAAACCTTGTACAGCGGGAAGCACAGCTGGTTTTCGACAACTTAGCCATTGTAAAAAAAAATGTATATTTCGCGCGGTGTAAAGGCGAAAGCCCATTTAGAAGAAGGAATCATTATATGAAATGCATATACCCTATGTTTTTTGCTTTATTTGCTGCTACGGCACCGTTTGCTGCGACAGTCGATCTTTCTACGTTAACAGGCAATTATACAGCGCAGAATGGCGATGTCCTGACGGGCTCGCTTGAAGGAAAATCTCAGCCTTACAAGATTTCCATCGCCGATGGGGCCAAGGTCACACTCAGCGACGCGACAATCAACGGCTCCAGCTCAAAAGATTGCCCGTGGGCGGGCCTTACCTGCTTGGGTAATTGTACCGTCGTTCTCAAAGGCTCTAATACAGTGAAGGGTTTTTATAATGAATTTCCTGGCATTCAAGCTGCGAAAAACGAAGGAAAAGGTGATGAATATACGTTAGTGATTGAGGGCAATGGCTCCCTTGATGCTAAAAGCAGTGGTTGGGGCGCCGGCATAGGCGGTGGTTATAGTGACTTTGATTGCTCGTTTGGTAAAAAAAACTGTGGTAATATAATTATCCGTGGCGGTATTGTTACAGCAACGGGTGGTAGTTATGCAGCCGGCATAGGCAGCGGCGGTAGAGGAACCTGCGGTAATATAACTATCAGTGGTGGCGAAGTTACAGCAACGGGTGGTGCTCAAGCTGCCGGCATAGGCAGCGGCTCAAGTGGAGTAAGCGCCGCTATAACAATCAGTGGTGGCAAAGTTACGGCAACGGGTCGTGTTTGGGCTGCCGGCATAGGCAGTGGCAATGAAGGAACCAGTGGCGCTATAACAATCAGTGGTGGCGAAGTTGAAGCGACGGCTGGTAAAAAAGCTGCCGGCATAGGCAATGGTTATCAAGGAAAAAGTGACGATATTATAATTACTAATGACATAACTAAGGTTATGGCAACAAAGGGGATTGAAGCACCCTATAGCATCAATGTTGGGGATGAGGAATCCGCCTCTACGATTACTATCGGTGGAGTTGTTATGGGGCCTATTGAAAAGAGTTCCTTTGAATTCCCTGCGGAACTTGTTGATGTTGAAACCGCTGGTAGCAAGACCGTCGCCTTTATTAACGGCAATTATAACGGCGAAGACGCCTTGAGCCTTACAGAAGATGTGTCTGTTGACAATGTTATTTTTAAGCGCACCTTCCCCGCCATCGATGGTGAAAATAATTATTCCACCATCATGTTCCCGTTCGAAATCAGCGCAAATAAAGTTGGTAACGTAAAACAGGTTGTTTCGTTCCTCGGCATAGGCGTTGATAGCACAAACCATAAGTATGTGGCTGTGGAACGGGTCTGGTGCAATGAACAATCTAACACAAAATGTAATTACGGCACAGCCAAGCTTGAAGCGTACAAGCCGTATCTAATCCAGCTTGAGTCTGGAAAAACGAGTATTTCCATAAATAATACGGACCCGCTCGTGCTCAAGGCTAGCCCGACCGACGCTGATGCATACGATGTGGCGCAGGACGACGATTATAGTGCGTATGGTGATTTCGTGTTCCGTGGCGTTGTACAAACAAAAACCTGGGATGCTACCGATCCAGAAATCGAGGGAACAGCCAAGGCCGCGGCCTATGGCTTTGCGGGTTCATCCGCTACAGATATCTCGATTGGCCAGTTTGTCAAGGTGGGCGAAGGAGCCTACATCAAGCCGTTCCGCGCCTATATCTATAAAAAGCCGGTACCGCAATCAGCACCGCGGGCGCAGTCCCATGCCTTGTACCAGCCCGCACCTGTCGACGACCTTCCGGACGAGATGGAGGTTATTATTGTTGACAGAGAAAAGGATGGCTCGGAACTGACGACGGTTATTGGCCAGTTCAACAGCCGTACAGGGAAAATCCGTCTGAACCGTACGACGCGCACCTACGACCTGAAGGGTCGTTCTGTCCGCGGTGGAAACCGCATGGCAAAGGGCGTTTATTTAAACAAGTAAAACATTTAATAATACGAGTTGATAAATATGAAAAAAGAAATCGAACAGAAAAAAGAATACTCAACCCCTACAGTGAGAGTGGTTGAACTCAAGCACCAGGCCCAGCTGCTGCAAGCTTCGTCGTCGGATCCTTTAACAGCTCATGGCGAGTTGAATTAAAGCCCTTCCAAGACCTTGTACAGCAGAGTGTACAAGGTCTTTGCTTCGGTGTCGGAGAGGTTCACGCAGCTGGCCATGGACTTGGGGACGCTTGCGGCCTTGCGCTTGAGCGATTCACCTTCGTCGGTGAGGCTTACGGAAAATTACCAAAAGTCAATAGTTTTAGGAAAAAAATTTCTTAAAGGCCGTTTTTTTTACAAAAAAAAGCCACCCGGAAGGAATCCCAGGTGGCAATTAGGCAAGGAGTAAACTCTACTTGAGCTGCACGCGGAGCGTCTTGCCCATGCCGCGTACCATGTAGATACCCTGGGCAAAGCCGGCTTGCTTAAGCGTTTCGGTGAGGGCGAGGCCTGCACGCGGTTCTACGCTACCCATAAAGCGGCCGTTTGCGCCATAAACCTTGAGCGAACGCTGCATATTGGGCATAAAGTCCATGCTGTAGGTCGGCACCTTGCGAATGCCGGTGGTGTTAAGTTCTTCCTTGGTGAGAGCGAACTGGATCCAGTCCAGATTTACGTAGCTACCGGTGAACTGCACGCGCAGCACATGGTCGCCCTTTTCGATTTCGCTAGTTTCGCCGTCCATGAGCGTATAGGTGTTCCAGTCTTCGGTTTGCGGCACCGCAACGGTATCGGTCACAGCCTTGCCATCGATAAACAGGCGAATGCTACCGCCTTCAATGCCATCTGCCACGTTGGCGCGGAACACGAACTTGCTTGTAGTCACTACGTTCACGCTGTATTCGAGCCATTCGCCTGCCTGGGTGTAACCAATCGCGTAACCCTTGCTGGCGTCAGCAGAATCGATTTGCACAATGTCGACACCGTCTTCGCGGTAGGCGCCACCTTCGTTCACAAAGTCCTTGTCGTAGAACGATACGCTCTGGCCGCCCATATCGTAGTCTTCGAGCTGCACAAAGCCCGGAATGCTAAAGATTGCCTTGTAAGGTTCCTGGGTCACAGCACCGTTAAAGTCAGCGAGCGGGATTTCCTTGATATCGCGAATGTAGCGGAACGCCTTTTCGATACCGGCGTTGTTTACCACATCATCGCTGTAATAGTTATTGGACTGCTGCAGAGTGTTCTGACCCGCCTGATTCTGGCCTACGCCTGCAGGGGAATTCTTGAACACGTTTTCTTTCACGGTAAAGCCGCTAGAGCCTTCGTCCAAGTAAATAGGCACGTTCCAGTAGTCGGCCCACTTAGACGTTCCGTTATCGTGGATATAGTTGTGCTGGATTTCGCTACCGGTACCCTGGTTAGAGAGCGTGTAAATCGGGCCGGAGTCGCAAAGCAAGCGCGCAATGTGGTGAATTTCGTTCCAGTTCACATGGTTATTGGTCATGGCAGTTTGCTGCTTGGTCCAGCCAAAACCAATAGAAATACCGGAGTAATAAGTGTAAGAAACTTCGTTATGTTCGATTACCACATAGCGGGGGTAACCGGCGCCAATACCTACGGCACCTTGATGTTCGTTCGTCACGTTGGTGACCAAATTGTTCTTGACCGTATCGCGGGTGCTGATTTCGTCTTTGTCACTCGGGTTGTAAGCGATATGGATTTCAGTCGTAGAATCCTGATAGAATTTGCCCAGCATAATGCCCGCGGCACCGATTTCGAAGAAGGCATTGCCCTGGATCATGTCATCGTTAGTGCCCGAGACAAAGTCGAGGCCCGTGGCCGCAATCTGCGAGAATACGTTACCCTGCACCAAGAAATGATGGGCATTTTCAACGCGGAAGGCCGCATCGGGGCGCCACAGCAAGTACTTGTTGCTGTTCAGCTTTTCCCAGTTTCCGCGGCTCGGATCCGGAAGGACGTCTACATTGAAGTTTGCAGCCTGCAAATCCAAAAAGCCTTCGTCGCTCGGGCGGGTAAAGTTGGAATGGGCAAAGATCAGGCCTTCGAAGCTCATGTAGCCCACTTTGTTCTTGGTGTCTTTACCCAAAACGCTGAACAAAGTATTGAGGCGGGGTGCAACCACGTGGGCCGTAGACATGCTTTCGCCAGAACGGGGCTTGTAGTAAAGCACATGGTTCTTTTCGTCCAGGTACCATTCACCCGGAGCGTCAATCAAGTCGTAGGAATTCTCCAGATAGAAAACCTGCTGCTTGGGCGGATTGCTCATGAAGGCGGTGCCGAGCATGGGGAAAGCGCGGTGGAACAGCTTGGTGCGTTCAGGATCCTTGGGGATGAGCTTTGCGGTGCCGCCGTTTACCTGGGCCTTTTCCAGGCGCAAGATGTTTTCGGACCAGGCAATCATCAGGTGGATTTCGACGTCTTCGATGTTCTTGATATTCTTGATGTAGTCGGCAGAGACATCGAAGGCGCGGCCCGAAGAGTCCACCTTCGTGAGGCGCACGAAATCGTGGTCGAAACCGCCGTTGCCTTTTTCCTTTGCATCAATCACGTTGGGGAAGCACGCGCGAACTGCCTTGCGGTTGTTCACGTAAAGCTGGCGGAAACGGCCATCGACGCCTTCGGCTTTCCAGATGTTGTTCGCCTCGTCGTGGATGGTCCAGCCGGTAATTTGCATACCGCCGGAAATCAAGGGCTTTTCGCCATCAGCAGCTTTATAGCGCACGTAGTGGCCGTCTTTACCGCCGTCGCGTTCGTCAAAGCCGATTGTGGCGGGCAATGCGTAAGTACCTTCGCGCAAAATTACTTCGATGTCGCCCGTCATGGTGCCATTAATGGCACGCACGGCCTTCTGGGCCTGCGTAATCGTCTTGAACGGAGCGTCTTTAGTACCTGCGGCAGCATCATTGCCAGAGGGGGAAACGTAGAATGTCGCCTGAGTGGCGGCAACGGCGGCACCGGCAAAAGCGAGCGTGCAGCCAAACGCCAAAGAAAGAATCTTTGTATTCATAAGAAACCTCACGAAAAAATCCACACCAATAAAAAAAATACCTTTTGCCATCAAAAAAAGAACTCCCTTTTCGGGAGTTCTCGTTGACAAGTTGTCAATGATTATCAACGATTAGAAAGCATAAAAAGGAGATCCCGGCTCGGAGGCCGGGATGACATGCGGCCTATTTGATGCGGTGTCCGGTCAAGTCAAAGCGCATTCCGTTCTTTTCGACAAAGAGCTTGCCGCCTTGTTTGCGCAGGCGCGGAGCTGCCTTAGAAACAGCCGTCGGAGCGATGGCACGGATTCCTGTTTTGTCTTCACAAGTTTCTTTTTCGCAGAACTGGAGCCAGTCTACATTCACATAGCTGCCTGCAATGACAAGCCTTAGAATGTGTTCGCCAGCAGTAAGGTTAGCGGTTCCGATATCCATTTCTTTGTATACATTCCAGGTCGTGTCAACCTTGTCAATCGTGATAGTATCGAGAAGCACCTTGCCGTCGACAAGCAACTGGATTTTTGAAGTCTCGGAAGCAGTCGCCACATTCGCACGAACACCGTACTTGCCGTCGGCAGCAACCTTCACGCTGTATTCAAGCCACTCGCCCGCTTCGGTATAGCCAATCGCGTAACCCTTGCAAGCGCCACCGTTGCAAGTCGCGCCATCGAGGGTGACCACATCCACAGCGTCTTCGCGATAAGTTTCGCCCTTGTTGGTAGCATCTTTGTCGTAGAAACTGAAGCGGTTACCGCCCTCGTCGTAATTTTCGGCCTCGATTTTCCCCGGAATTTCGGCAACCTTGTCATTGTATGCCTTGCGTTCTGGCGGGTTCGTTTCGACGGTGTCGGCCCAAGCCATTTTCATGCGGTCTACGCCCGACTGGTTCACGATTTGGAGCTTGATATTCGCCCCTTCGCCGCTGCGTTTGGTCATGCTATACCAGTCACCATCGCGGAGTCCCGGCCAGTAGAAGCTACCCATTTCCCATTCGCGCAATTGGTCGGACATGCCGCGAATGTAGGCCATAAAGTAGTTCGTCGGAGTAGAATTATAGTCCATGTAGTCGTAATGCACGCCCGCCTTGTCACCAGGGCTCATGGCGCCACCCCATTCCGTACACACCGTGCGGTCAACGTACTTGCCCACTTTGCCCTTGAAGCTGTTTTTCCAGCCCTGTTCGGTGGTAATGCTCATGTTCCAGAAGGTGTATTCGTGCACCGCGAAAAGGCAACCTTCAAAGCGCGGGTCGTCGGCAATGTCAGGCACGTTCCAGGCAAGGCCCGAGCCGTCAAGCAGAATATGGTCGCGCGGCACATTCGGGAACTTGCTCAGCCACTGGGCATAAAGATCGCGCAGTTCCGTTTTGCTGTACATATGCGGTTCATTGAAAATTTCAAAGTAGGCATTCGGGTGGTCGCCGTATTTTTCGACGATTTTTGCCCACATGCTCCACCAATCATTCATGTTCTTCGGGCCCGAAGGCTGTGCGGGGCCCCAATAGCCCATTACGATGCGGCCCTTGGAAAGGCCCATGTCGATAACGCCCGTGTAGGTATCCCAGAACTTGAGAATCGTAGGTTCGTTCACCGGAATGCGCACGCTGTTGGTGCCGAACAGTTCCTGGAACTGCCCGATAACACGGTCTGCCACCACAGATGCCGACTGGTAATTGTCCGACAGGCTCATGCCCGAAAGCACCAGCACGTCAGACACGAAATTGTCACGTTTATCGGCCCAGTTCACACCGCGGAACTGGCTCGTTACCGCGAAGGAACTCACCGACGAAATGGCCATTGCAGCCAAAATACCACAGGCAACATGCCTGACCTTGAAACCAAACTTCATAAGAACACCTTCCTTTTCCACCTTTTCAAACAACCTGATTATAAATTACCTTTTGGGCACAAAAAAAGAACCCCCAAAAAGGAGATTCTATTGACATAATGTCAATGGGAAGTTAAAAACCCGATTTTCCGCGGCGTACGCCCCATAGGTAATCGTGCGTGCGGTGCACCGTATTCTTGCCGTCTACCACAATTTTGACTTCGAGACGCGCAATATAGACGCCTGTACCCACCAAACGCCCGTTTTTGGAGCGCATGTTCCAGGCCAGGAACACTTTCCCCTTGTTTTTGAGGCAGCCTTCGTCGCCGTACACTTCTTTGTCGGAACACTTGATGGAACCCGACGTTCCGCCCACATACTGGCCAAATTGGCTAAAATAATGCGTGCGGTAGTAAAGTTCGACTGCATTGTCGGCGACAATCGTCTTTTCGCCGCTGCGGTATTCTTCGAGGTTGTATTCGGTCACATCGCCACGCTTGATTGCCTCGACCAGTTTTTCGCTCACGCCCGCCTCGGCGAGTTCGGCATCCAGTTTTCCGCTGCGAATCAATTCAAACAAGTCGCCCTGCGTTACCGTTGTAACGCCGCCTATGGTAATGGTCGTGTCGCGGCTTGCATCGATATTGGCTTCGGTCATGGTCGCAATCACGCCAAGTTCCTGTTCGCCCACAAAGTTCTTGTAGTTTTCTTCGGTAATGGAGCCGTCCAAGATTCCATTGATGGTCTGTTCGCTAAATCCGTACGACGTGTCTAACAGATTCACGCGGATATCGTTGAACAATTGCGCAAGCGCTTCTTGTTCGCTAATGCTCGTAATGGTCGTGTCGTAATCGGTTTCGCTCCCGATGCGCGACTTGACAAAGATTTCAAGAGCATCGACCGCATTTTTCGTTTGCTCCACCATGATTTTTGCGATATCGAAATCAAGAAGCGACCCTTGCACGCCCAGGGAATCCGCAATCTGCTGGGCAGTCTGCGTTGTGCCCGTTATGAGTTTTGGCTGCGTTACGGAATTATTCTTGATGATGTCGTACGGGTCTTCGCCGAGAGCGACAACGCCCGGATTTTCTACGCCGAGGTCCTGGTTTCCGGTAATTACGACCCACGGGTTTTCGGCATGCGGCGCATTGCCGACCAAATCACGTGCGGAGCCGCGAGGCGCAAAGCGGATCATGTCCCCGGCATTCGGGAGCACCGCATCCATTTCGCTTACGGCATAAACCAGCATCATTTGCGTACCCAAACCGCTCTGCAATACAGGCTTTTCCGGCACCTGATTCGAACCCGAACGTATGCAGGTGAATTCAAACATCTCGGCAAAGGCGGCCCTGGATTCATCTGTAATCGCTTCGCTAAAGGTAATGTTCAAAAATCTATTCCCGTCTTTGTTTTCGGTTTTCGAAGCCGCAAGAATAATGGGGCCAACGCCATCGCTTACCGGTTCATTTTCGATGTAGAAGTTGCTAACTTCGCCTTCGTTTTTGTAGGTGAACCAGTTGTTCAAAGATCCCGTGTACGCACCAGACGCATCACCCGTAAATTGCCTGCTGCCAAAGCCGCAAACGCTTTTGCTGCAACCTTCGCCGGTCATGTCTTCGGCCGTGATTGCGATATCGGTTTCGTTTATCACCTTGAATTTCGATGTCGGTTGGAACGATTCGCCAAAGGTAAACTGGATCGAATCAAGTCGGCTATTGCCCATGATAGAGTGCTCGAAATGCACATACAAACTATCTGCACGGCCGTCACCGTTTCTATCTACCACAATGGCGCGTTCTACACGGGGTGCAGGCGGTTCGGCAAATTTCAAGTTGCTCCACACCGAAACACCCGCTGCAGCGCCCTTGGCCGTAAGGTTCACGCCCGACACAGGGGAATTCGCATGTACGTAGAACGTGGCGCGACCGTTTTCGTCGAGAGTCACGGCATTGATTTTCTTGCCGCCCACCGTATCTAAAATATCGATATCCGGGTTCGAGAAAGAAAGGTTAATCTTGCGGTTGTAATTGTTGACCTTCGCCCATTCTTCAAAGAAGGTAATGTTCACCTGGTAAGTCGCATACGCCCAGGGGCCAATTTGGGCGGTGTCGCCCGAAACCTCTTTACCGAGAATCGTCCAGTCTTCTTTTGCAAACGCGACACTCGGCACAGAATAAGAGGGCACCGTAATTTCGACCTTCACCATTTGACTCGGGTCCGCCTTGAGCGTGATCTCTAAAAAGTAATGGCCGGGGGCAAGCGCAAAGCTAGAAACAATCGCCGCAGAGTCAATAGAGAACGTAGAATCGCTCGTAATCTTGATACCTTCGTAATGGGTGCCAATGCCCAGAATTTCCGGCCCCGCGAGGTTTCCGCCCGTAAGCTTGAAGGTAGACACGCCACCGGTCGTATCGAGCTCGGTAGAATTTGCATCAAAGTTGCAAGAAAGCTTGTTCTTCTTGTTTATCTGCCAGACTTCGTAAGTGGTGCCGCCGTCGCGATTGTCCGACGACAAGAAGATTGACGCATCGACCTGCAAATCAATCGAGGTGCGCATGCGGAAATTCGAAGAGCCCGTATGACGTTCCACATAGAAAATATGGAAGTCGTAGATTTTGCCGGGAACAAGCTTGTCGCCTGTGTTCTGTCCGATGGTATCGAGATCCACAGCGCCCGCTACCTGACCGTGCTGCCCGCCAATGTCTACAGCTAGGCGGTGGTCGATAAATACCCACACATCGTCGTCGCCGTAAAAATCAAAATACTGCCCCGGAACGTATTCAAAAGTCGCCTGGATTTTTGCGGCATAACCGAAGTTATGCTTTCCGATTTTTGTTCCCTTCAGTTGGTCGTAATAAGGGTTCGGAACCGTCTTCGCTTCGTCGAGAAATTCAAAATCGTCCAGCAGGAACATGCCGTCCGAATTGGCCTCGTTGCCTTTAGAAATCTGGTCTTTGGAAACTTCAGCAAGCCAGAATCCTTCGTCGTCCATAGACACGTAAAGGTCGCGGCAAGTCATGTTGGTATACTCGTTGCCTTCGTCATCTTTGGCGATGACTTCGGGCAAGAACCAACTGTCGAGATGTTCCGTAATCTTGCATTTTTCGGGGAACGGGTCTGCGCGTACGGGGACTCCGTTTTCGCCGAGATTGTATTCGACCATGCCTGTGACGGCCTTGTCCTTGCCGGAACATCCGCCCGAACCAAAGTCGGCACTGACTCCGTTTGCGGGGTCACCATTTTTGCCGCTACCGTCGCCGTCGCCTTTGGTTCCGTGCAGCCAGTCGTAAACGGTCACGGGAATTTTTTTGAGCGGGCAATCGCCGAGTACGCCAGGGTAGCTCGAAAACTGCGCCGGGACGTCGGTCTTGTAGCCCTGCACCCAAATGGTGTCCGAAAGCGCGGCCACGGAATCGAGCGATATTTCGCCCGCGGTCATGGGTTCTTCGGTCACCACGCCTTCGGCGCCCACGTAATGCAGGCCAACGGTCTGCTTGAAGTAGACGTTGAAATTCTTTTCGGGTGCGTCGATGGTCGCCTTGAACCAACCGCAGTAATTGTCTAGCGCAGTCATTGTCGCCACGGAATCGCCGTCCATGAACAAGACTGCATTGGTATTCGACCACGGCGTAAAGAACACCACTGTCTTTTCTGCCGAGGCAACGCCTGTACCCAAAGCGGCGGCCAAGGCCGCCATTTTGAACTTATTCGCCCAATTTACCATATATCCATCCCGGAGAACCTTTTTAATGTTCTCAAATTTTATATGGTAAATATAGCTCTATATCAGTACAATATCTTAATTTAACTAAAATTTAACAGATTTAAACACAAAACTCAGCATTTCGCAGAATTCATGTTCTCAAATTCCGCGAAATGTTCTCAATTTTACCGGTCTTTTCTGAAAATCGTCGTGCCGTAGCTAAAGCCGTCGCGTTGGATCTTCAAAATGTACATGCCGTTTTGCATGTCGCCAAGGCCGATGCTGAAGCTGGATTGCCCCGCCGCAAGCGCCTGCGATTTTACCAAGCGACCGTTCATGCTGAAGATTCTGGCGGTATAGCCCTGCGAAAGCACCGTACCGGCATCGATCTGCAATTCTCCGCCATAAACGCGGGCCTTCAAATCAGGGCGAGTGACCGGTTTCGCAACGAACGTCGTCGGTTCCGGCTTAGGCTTGTTGCGCAGCAGGCGCACGCCATAAAGGCCACCCACCATGTTGCCGGCACCCGCCTTGAACGTCACGCGGATTTCCTTTTTGCCCTTGACCATGGCATCGGGAATCGCATAGACTTCGTTCACGAATTCCTTCTTGTTCCACTTGCCTTCGATGCTTTCGGTCGCGAGCTTTTCGCCATCGATCATGATATCAAAGGTACGGGAGCAGGATTCGTTGCCCCAATAGCGAACCATCAGGCTCAAGGAATCTTCGCTATTGGTTTCGAGCACGTAGCTGATCATGCCACCGTCGCCCGCATTGCACTTACCTGCATCGCGGTAGAATTCACCGTTTGCCGTACCAGAGGTCGTATTTTCGGTCTTCATCTGGTGATCCACTTCAGGCTGTTGCTCACCAGGAGCCACCTTATCGACCGTCTTTTCGTCGAGCGCCAGGGCTTCTTCTTGTTCCTTTTTCAGGCGTTCCAGAATCGAGGGGTCCGTAAGCACCATCCAATACATCATGTAACGGGCGTCATGCACTTCGTAGAAGGGTTCCAGAAGCAGGCCGCCGTCTTTCTTGTTTGCAAACAGGTAGGGGGCCTTAAAGTGCAGGGGTTCGCCCTTGACAGGTTCTAGCTTCGAGGGAATATCTTCTTTCTTGCTCGCAAGCATGGGGGCCTGGTCAAGCGATTCGAGCGCGCCCGAGGCAATATGGCTCCAGCGACCGTCATCGGCCACGAGGCCGTTCAGGTTTGCGGTTCCCGTTTTTGCAGAAAGCACGATCGGGCCATGCAAAAGCGCCACGTAGTCCGACACGTTGGGCAATTCTTCGACATGCGTGTACATCGGGTAAAGCACTTCGATCACATCGCCAGTCTTCCAGGATTTTCCGGCCGACACGTAGCTCGACGGGTCAGACTTTTTCACCACAGTGTCACCGTTAACGATCACCTTGAATTCGCCTTCCTTGACCCAGTACGGGTGACGAATCTGCATATCGAAAGAGCCGGAGCCTGTAACGGTGAACTTGGAACTTTCACCCTTCGGGAATGCGGTCTCTTGCTTGATTTGCACGTTCTTCGCCTTCCAATTCAAGATGGATGCGGCAAAGAGGTTCACGTAAAGCTTGTCGCCGTCTTTGGTGTAAATAAACTGGTTGTACTTGGCCGGGTTTTCCATGCCCGAACCCACGCAACACCACATAGCCGCATTCACCTTGGAATACACGCGGTAATGGCGGGGACGTGCAGGAGTGAAGTACACGTACCCGCCATGTTTTGGATGTATTGTGGATAAAATATGGTTAAAGAGCGCGCGTTCATAGAAATCCGCCTGCTTGGCGCTATGGTCCATATTGAACAGGCGTTCCGTGAGCTTGAGCATGTTGTAGGTGTTGCATGATTCCGGTCCTTCGCGTTCTTCCACATACTTTTTGTGATTATCGAAAGAGGGGAAATGTTCCGAAATGCTGTTGCCACCAATGGCGATGCTTCGTTTGTTGACCACACGATCCCAGAAATATTCAGAGCCCTTTACATATGTTGCGTCATTCGTGAGTTCGGCAACGCGCGCAAAGCCCACGACTTTCGGCACCTGCGTATTCGCATGCACATTGGTGAGGTTGTCGTTACTTGCCGCCATGGCGTTCAAAAGCCACTTGTGCGACCAGCGCTTAGCCTCTTTCAAGTACTTGTCCTGCTTGGTGAGCGCGTAAGCGTCGGCGTAGACTTCGGCCATGCCGCCATGTTCCGTGCCTAGCATAGATTCCATCTTGGAATCGTTGAGGCCGCCCGTAATTGTAAGGCCCCAGTCACAAAGCGCAAGGAACATGGTCTTAGCCTGTTCATAGCCTGCATAAATGTAGGCATCGCGCAGGCCCGCGTAAAGCTTGTGAATGTTGTACCACGGCACCCAATAACCATTCTGGGCGCCGGCATTTCCGCTCTTCATGCTGAGCCACATCTTTTTGCCGTTGGGCACGCCGCTAATGTAGCCCTTGAAGTTATTGTCCTTGGAATTCTGGTCCTGAATGGTTTTGAGTTCTTTCAAGACATATTCCAACCGTTCTTTAACCTGAATGTCGTCATTGTCGGCGTAATGCATCGCAAGTGCACTCAGGTAATGCCCGAGCACATGCCCGTCCAAACCAGCCCAGTTCGGGAACTTGGATGCTTTCGGCCGCATGCCCGCTTCTTCGTAGAACGGCGCCAGAAGGCGGTCCACGTCGTAACTCAGCAGGGTTTCAACGTTCAAGTCTTGGCGTTCTTTTAACGGACCGTCAAGCAGTTGAACTTCGTTCAACGCGAACATATCAGGATAAAGAACGTCTTGCGAATACCCTTGAGTGACGAGACCTCCTACCACAGCAAGGGTAACGCAAGCGATTTTTTTTGTATTGATTCCAAACATCTTATACCATCCTTTTTTAAACCAATTTATCCTTTATAAAATTATATCTTGCACCAACGATTTTCATCCCTTCAAAGCCAAATACCTTTGCAGAAATTTCAATAGTCAAAGATGTAATCAAGTCGCAAAAACGATGCCAACAAAACGCGACAACAACGCGAGTGAGACGCATAAAAAAAGCCCCGCTATCGCTAGCGGAGCCTCTTTTTCTTAGGAGTATTTTGGAGTAGCAAATTACTTGATGCGGTGACCCGTCAGGTCAAAGCGCTGGCCGTTCTTTTCGATGAACATGGCATTGCCCTTCTTGAGCAGGCGCGGAGAATTGGTGTTGCGCACAGCCGCGGGGATTGCCTTGTGCAGGCCCATCGGGTTGCAACTTTCGCCTTCACAGAACTCGATATAGTCAATGTCCATCCAGTCGCCGGTTACCGTAAAGCGGAGAATGTGTTCGCCTTCGGTGAGGCTCACCTTGGCTTCGACCGTATTGTATTCGTCATAGTTGTCTTCACCGGCGGTTGCTGCAGGCACTGCGATTTCTTCGGTAATGCCCTTGCCGTCCATGGAGAGCTTGAAGCTTGACGTGCTGTTGGCAGAAGCCACGGAGGCGTTCATCGTGTAAGTTCCGGTCTTTGCCACCTTCACGGTGTATTCGAGCCATTCGCCAGCCTGGTTGTAGCCAACGATAACGCCGGTAGCCTTCTTGTAAAGGTCCACGCCGGTACCCGGGCGGTAGTCAGAATCACCGTGGTTTTCGGTATCGCTTTCGTTGTAGGTGGTGTTGCCCTGGCCTACGCCGTTAATGTCGAAATCTTCGACTTCGATCTTGCCCGGAATAGCGAGAGCTTCGCCCTTGAACGGAGCGCGCGGAACCGGCTTTAAAACCAAGCGGAGGAGTGCCGAGCCGTGAGCCGGAAGTTCGATAGAAACGTGCGAAAGCGGGCCCAAATCCTTCTTTTTCCAGGCATCGCGAACTTCCACTTCGCCTTCTACGCCAATGTCTGCAAAGTTGCATTCCACAGTCTGGGTAGAATTGTTGTTATTGAGGAGTGCCACGGCAAGGTCGCCATTCTTCAAAGGCTTAGTCCAAACCTGCTTACCCTGCTTGTCAGAGATGCGGTGGCCCTGAACGCCCAAAGAATCCTGGTTGATGGCAATCATGTCCTTGTTCAGGTAGAGTTCCTTGGTTTCGTTGCTCATGCTGCGAACATCGGAACTGATCATGATGGGAGCCGCCATAATGGACCACATCGTCATCTGGGAGCGCTGTTCTTCGTAAGAGAGCCCCCTGTTGCCCACTTCGAGCATGTCCGGGTCATTCCAGTGGCCGGGCTTTGCAATCTGCCAATACTTGTTGTTCGCGTCGATAATTTCATAGACGCCGCGATACCAAGAAGTCGAAATCCATTCAGGGCCAATGTCGAAAGTGGTACGCCAGAGGTTCGCAATTTTTGGCATCCACTCCTTGTATTCCCACATGCAAATGCTGAACACGATGTCGCGTCCGGAATTGCGGAGGGCCTTGGACATGGCGGTGTAATCTTTTTCCTGGGTATTCGGGTCAGAATCGCAGTTGTCGTACTTCCAGTAGTCGACACCCCATTCGGCGAGTTTCTTGGCATCCTGTTCTTCGTGACCGTTGGAACCGCTCTGGCTATCCCATTTGCTGTTGTAATGGTGGCAAGTACGTTTGCCACGGTCGCCGTAAAGGCCGAACTTAAGGCCCTTCGCATGCACGTAATCGGCAATGGCCTTCATGCCGCTCGGGAAGGTTTTCGGATTATTCTGGAGGTTGCCTTGCGCATCGCGCTTGGTATCCATCCAGTTGTCGTCGAGGTTCAGGTAAATGTAGCCCGCGTCCTTCAAGCCAGAAGACACCATGGCATCGGCGATTTCCTGAATCTGCTTTTCGTTGATGTTTTCGTGGAACACGTTCCAGCTGTTCCACCCCAGCGGGGGCGTAAGCACCAAACTATCCGGATGCGCAAAAGCCTGAGAGGTCAAACCACAGAAGGCAAGGGCAACTGCCCCGCCGAGCGAGCATTTTTTTAAACCAAACATCTTCATCTCTCCATGATGATATTTACACCTTAAAAATATTCCCAAAAAAAGGGAAAACTCACCCAGAAAAGCAAAACGGCATTGACTATTTGTCAATGCCGTTTGTCATATTATTTGCGAATTTAAGCGAATTTCAGCAATTTTTACCGGTAAAAGCGACCATTTTTATTTAACATGAAACAAGGTCTTTTTGCCGTTCTCGCTACGGAGCATGTAGACGCCCTTCCCGAATTTGGCCTTCAACAAAGTCTCCGTTTCCGTCGCATGGCGAATTTTCACCGTTCCGAGGCGTTTGCCGGAGAGGCTATATACCGCATATTCGGCGGTAGCAGTAACAACCGAGCCCATTTTCGGTGCAATGCCAGTCAATTCCGGATCCGTCGGAGCATCGGTCTTTTTAAGTACCACATTATCCAAGGTGAGCGAACCCGTCGCAGCGCCTGCATTAAAGCTTAAGCGGCTGTTGGTATCGGTAGCGGCTGTCATCTGGAATTTAAACTTGAAGTTCTTGGTATCAGTACCAATTTCAAAGTTCTGCTTTTCCTTGAGGTAGCTAGCCCACGGATCGGTATGCTGTTCCACGTTCACTTCGAGCGTGCGGGCAGCGCTTGCGACTGCATCAAAGCTTACCTCGTACCACTGGTCCTTTACAAGGCGCAAGTCGTGCTGGATCAGCTGCACCTGGTAATTCTGTGTGCCGATTGCCGAAATATCGAGTTTGTACTTGCCATCTTTTGCATCGCCGGTAGCCTGAGCGTCACCATGCGTCTGCAAGTCCCAGGCCACGGCGCTCGAATCAAAGCCACCGTTAAAGACTTCTTCGCGGTTCGTGGGCACGACAATCGCAGGGGCCGGCGGCGTAATGCTAGAACCGTCCAGCGAATAGTTCTTCACAAAATTCCAGATTTCCACGCTCGTGTTCACGCTCACGGCTTCGTCCATGGAATACCAGTGGCCCTTGCCATCAATAGTCAGCAAGCGCACTTCGACACCATCGGTGCAGCCGCTCCAGATTTCAAGCGATGCGGCAGAGCCCGGCTTGGTCGACGGATACGGCTTGATCTTCTGCGAATTGCTGGAGCATTTTTGCGCATTGACCCAGCCCTTCAGGGTATTCACGGTGCTGTTATAATTCACCACGTCGTCGGTGGTACCGTGCGTATGCATAATCGGCATGGCGCGCTTGGGCGAATTCACGCCACCGCCACCCGAAACAGGCGCAATAGCCGCAATCTGGTCGCCCATCTTGTTTGCCACATGGTAACTCATCATGCCACCCATCGAAAATCCCGAAACGTACACACGGTTTTTATCAATGCCGTACTTGTTGAACATCTCGTTGATGATGGCCTTGATAAAATTGATGTCTTTATTGCCACCGATGTCCCAGGCCTTATTTTCGCCGTTGGGGAACACCACCACAAAGCGCGCGGTATCGGCAATGGATTCCCACTTCGCCGCATTCTTCTGGTAGGGGGCATCTTGGTTCATGCCGTGCATCTGAATGATGAGCGGGCGATTCTTTTCGATTCCCGACGGAGCATACACGAGCATGCTGCGGGATTTTCCGTCAACTGTGATGTTGTCAGCAACAGCATGACCCGTAAGCAGCGCAACACTTGCAAAGGCAAGCACCACCTTGCCCAAATTTTTGAAACCAAACATCCTTCGCTCCTTTTTTATGGGTCCTTACTTCGTTACCGTAAAGCGATGAACCATCCCATTCTTCGCTCTAATCAGGTACACGCCCTTTTCCGAAACCATGGCGCGCACCTTAGACTGAGCCTCGCTTGCACTTGTCGCAAACACGGAGCCCACAAAGTTTCCGTTCAGGCCATACACGCGGTAAACCTGTTCGGCCTGCACATCGTAGCGCACTGCATTTGCGATACCCGTCGGATCAATCGGTTCCGGGTCCGTAGCGTTTGCGCCCTTCACGAATGTGAAGTAGTCAATATCGAGCCAGGCGCCAGTAACCGTAAAGCGGAGCACATGTTCGCCCGCAGGGAGCGTTACATTGGCCTTCACCTTGTTGTAATCGTCGTAATTCTCTTCGCCGGAGCTTGCTGCCGGCACCGCGATTTCTTCGGTAATGTCCTTGCCATCCAAGGAGAGCTTGAAGCTCGAGGTAGAGCCAGCCGCAGCAACAGCCGCGAACATGGTGTAATCACCTGCATCCTTTACGTTCACGGTGTATTCGAGCCAGTCGCCTTCGCTGTTGTAGCCCACAATGACGCCGGTCGCCTTCTTGTAAAGGTCAACGCCCGTGCCCTTGCGGTAATCGCTATCGCCGTGGTTTTCGGAATCGGCGTCATAGTAAGAGGTGCCATCTTTACCCTTGCCCGGAACGTCGAAGTTTTCTGCTTCGATCTTGCCCGGGAGCGCAACGGCAGGGCAATTTTCACCAGCAGCGCAGAACGGAGTCTGCGGAACAGGTTCAGAGCCAGCGCCATCGAGATAAATTTCATCGTTCACGTCGGTACCGACCTTGAACCAATCAAAGTCTGCGTAACCACCGGCCTGCTTGGTCGCAAAGTTGAAGAGGCCCCAACGGACGCCCACGAACATGTGGAGGTCGTAATTGAGCTTCACGTCGCTACCGATTTTTGACCAAGTATTGCCATCGGTACTGTAGTAGAAGTAGGCGGTGCCGCGGTCAATCGGCAAGTCAAAATCAATTCGCAGGTAAACCTTGGAACCAGAAATCGCCTTGCTATCCTTCAGGCTTTCACCATTCTTGTTTCCGGTGTACATCACCACCTTGTAGCTACCGCCATCTTTAGCGAGCGCCACAAAGCCCTTGTCGTCCTGCAGGGCAACGAGGCCAGCCATATCGCCATCCTTCATGCCGGTGCCATCGACAAGAGTCCTGCCGGAGCTCTTGGGGCCAAAGGAACGCTGTGTCAAGGTGTTCTTCGCAGTCACCACGCGGCTATCGGTGCGACTCGTAGTAATGCGGTAGAAGCCCGGATTTGCGGAGAGGCTCCAGTTCTTGTTATCGGGGTTATGGTTGAACTGCCATTCGAGAGCAAGTTCACTAGATTCAAAGTCATCAGAAGTCACCATGCCGTAGCCCGGGAGCGGAGTTTCGGGCAAGTCAATTGTGGAGGGAGCCTTGGAGCCGCTAGTCGGGACCGGCCAGCCGTCCTTCCATTCCATCGGGACCAGGTGCGACATACGGCCAACCGGGCCGGAATCGCGGAACAAAAGTGCATACCACTTGCCCTCGGGAGTATCGAAAATGCCACCCTGCGCAACGCCGTTATCGGCCAAGAACACCCTACCGGTATAGCCCGAAAGCAGGCTCTTGGAACGGTAAACCACTTCGGTACGGCAGGAGCCATTCGGCCAGGAAATCGTGAACAGGTAGTATTCGCCGTTCACCTTTTCCATGTGCGAGCCTTCCTGCTGCACAATATAGCCGCTCTTACCGGTTGCCTGGTTCACGCTCACACCGCCAAGCTTGCCGCTCTTGCCGCCCTGCTTGACGCCGCTCGCATCGTCATTCAACTGCACATAGCTGATCTGGTCGCCGCTGCCGTAAAACACCCACACGGTGCCGTCGTCATCGAAGAACAGAGAAGGATCGTGGTAGAACGGGAGCTGCACTTCGGACCACTGGCCACTTTCCACGTCGGCGGTTTTGTAAAGGTGCGTCTTGCCCGTCGTGTAAGACGGGGTCAGCACGTAGAAAAATCCCTTGTGGTAACGGATGCTCGATGCCCAGGAGCCCTTACCGTAGGCATCATCGCCATTCAAGTTCATCTTGTTGTTATTGGTGAGAGTCTGGTAGGCATACCCCACCGTGCGCCACTGGGCCAAATCCGTGCTCTTGAAGACGGGCACGCCCGGGGCAAAGTGCATGGTCGTCGTCACCATGTAATAAGCGTCGTCAACGCGGACAATCGAGGGGTCCGGGCTATCGACGTACATAATCGGATTGTTGACTGTTACAGCGTAAACTGCACAAGAACTGAAAAGGGCAATGCCCAAACCTTTTAGCCATCCCATAATATTACTCCTTTCGAGGGCGCACCACCGCCCATGCAAATTTCTTCATAGTAAAATTACCCTAAAAACGGGGTAAAATCCCCCCCTCCCCTTCATTATCCTTTGACAAATTGTCAAAAGCGCGCAAGGCGAGTGTCGCGGGCATCAAGCCTGCTTGAATGCCCATGACCGAGCCGCAGCCGCGGACGCCAAAGGCGTCAAAAGGGATTGCCCTTTATTTCAAAGTAAAAACCCCTGATTTTGCAATCAGGGGTGAATTCAAAAGAGAGAGAGTTTAAGTCCTAACCGTATAAAAATCCAAGCACAACTACGACTACCGAGAAGAACGCAATCTGCTTGACAATCGTTATTTCATTATTTTTCATAAACCACGACCTTCTGTTTCATGGCACCCTGGTTACCCTTGGTGCGCACGTAGTAAATACCCTGCTTCAGGTCAGCCACAGAACCGGTCTTGACCATCTTGACTGCGGCATCCATGCCAGCGGCCTTGAAGCTTGCCACGCGCTTGCCGTGCATGTCGAACAGGTTGAAGCTGCTTTCGGCTTCGGTCATCAGGTTCAACTTGCCTGCAATAGCGGTGTTGTTTTCAACCTTCTTGAATTCGACGTAGTCGATATCGATCCAGTCGTTGGTGATTTCGAGCTTGAGTTCGTGTTCGCCGGCCTTCAAGGTAGCCTTGCCGCCGCTTACCGTGGTAAAGTTATCAAAGCCCTGGCCTTCGTTAGCGATTTCGGTACCGATCTGGTTGTCGTCCATGTAGAGGGCAAAGCTACCGGTGCCATTGTCGCCTGCAACGAGTGCAGAAATTTCGTATTCGCCATCGGCTTCCACCTTCACGGTATACTTGAGCCATTCGCCCTTCTGGCAGTGGCCCACGACCAAGCCCATGTTCGGCTGGTAAATATCCACGTCGTTCTTGCGGAACTTGCCGCCTTCGTTACCCTTGCTCAAATCGGAGTAACCCTTGTCGGCACCGCCCTTGTTGTATTCTTCAACTTCGATGGTGCCCGGAATCTTTGCAGGGGCTTCGCCATACGGGCCATATTCCTCAGGCGGTTCGTCCGGTACGGTAGACTGGCTCGGGTCAACCAAGTTCACTTCCGGTGCATCCGGGTCAATGGTCTTGTCGATGAGCTTGAGCATTTCGGAGCAGTAGCGCTTGCCGAGTTCAATCACGCCTTCGCGGCCAAAGTGGTAGGGGTCCTTGCCGTTACCCTTCAGGCCCTGAGAAGAGGCCAAACCAAACTTCTTGAACTTGCTCTTCAGCTGGGCAATGCCGCTGTTCTTGCTGCTGCAGCAGCTACCCTGGCCAGAGTTACCCGTGGGGTCATTCATCATTTCGCCAGCAACAAACGGAACTTCGTTTTCGTCCAAATCAAGAGCGTTGATAATGTCCTTGTAGGTCTTGTACACATTGTTCTGCCATTCGGTACCAGCGCCATCGGTTTCACCCTGGTGGAAAATAAAGCCCTTGATCACGCCTACTTCCTTAGCCTTCTTGCCCAGGTCCACAATTCTCTGGTAGGGGTTAGAATCGTAGTCCTTTGCCCAGCTCTGGATGTAGCTTGCCGCAGAACTGAAATAAGCCTTGTACTGGTCCTTGTCAAAAGCCTTGATGCTCACCGCACCGATAGCCACCGGGATAATACCCACGGTAACGCCCGGCAGGGAATCGACCATGGCGCGGCCGAAGTAGTCTGCCGGAGAAAGGTTTTCAAAGGGGTGGAACATCGGCGGGATTGCGGGGTACCATTCGCCCGTCTTGATCGACTGAGTCGTCTTGCCGCTACGCTGGCTTGCGTTGGCGTTGTGCGAAGCGAGCATAAGGAAATTCTTGGGATTCGTGGCCTGGTCCACGGAAGGCACGATTTCGCCGTTACCCGCCATGTTCGACTGGCCGTAAGCGATATAAATATGGAAATTGGGGTTCGGCGCAGCATTGGCAAGCGACGCAAGCATCATGAGCCCGCCAACAAGCCACAGGGCCGGGGTTAAAAATTCAGAGACTTTTTTAAGGTCCATAACACACTCCTTTGCAATACCCTAAAATTATCCTCAAAAAACGCCGATTTCACGCGAAAAACGCCAAAATTTATGGATAAATAGTCAACAAATGCAAAACCCCGGAAACATTCCGGGGTTTTCCCAATCCTTTTGTAAACTTTAGCTGACAACTAGGGTAAAATAGGCCTATTTTGCCACCTGAATCATCATCGTGCGGCCACTCATGGACTTCGCCATGTAGGATCCTCCACGCTTGACCAAGCTTGCGGCATTCTTGCGGAGTTCCGCCTTGCCCGTTGCGCGGACCACGCCAAGATAGGTACCGTTCATGTCGAAAAGGCGGAAGTTTTCGGCTTCGGTCGGCATGTTCAGGCGGACATCGGCAATCTTGGTACCGCAATCGGCGCAGTCCTTTTCAAACTTGAAGTAGTCGATATCAAAGTACTGCTGCGTCACATCCAAGCGCAGAATATGCTTACCGGCCGGAAGAGTCACCTTCTGCTTGACTTCGGTGAAATCATCGTAGCTAGAACCCGTGACCGTAAATTCGCCAATGGACTTGCCGTCGATAGAAAGCGTAAAGGCGCCTTCACCTTCGGTAGCGACAGAAGCGGCAGCGGTGTAATCGCCAGCTTCGGCAACATTGACCGTCCATTCGAGCCAGTCGCCGGTAGTGTTGTAACCGGCAGCAATTCCGGTAGCCTTCTTGTAAAGGTCTACGCCGGTATCCTTGCGGTAGTCGGAATCGCCGTGGTTTTCACTATCGTCGCCGTAAGAATCGTTAGTGGAACCGTCTTCGTTCCGGCCCTTACCCGGAATATCGAAATCTTCGACTTCAATCTTGCCCGGAATCGCAAGAGCTTCTCCCTTGAACGGAGTCTGCGGTTCAGGATCCACTGGCGCTACGTTAATGAGCTTGAGCATTTCCTGAGCGTAACGCTGACCCATGCCGCGGTAGCCTTCTACGGTAAAGTGGAGGCCGTCGCCCTTGCTTCCGTAGCCCTTGGAGCTTGCCACGCCAAAGTTGACGATGTACTTGGAAAGATTGTGCACACGGCTGTTAAAGCCCGCGCAAGAACCGCCATCCACCATTTCGCCGGCGACAAACGGGGTTTCTTCGGCTTTAAGGCCCAGCTGCGCGAGCATGTATTCGTAAGTCTTCTTGACAATCTGTTCCCAGTTGCTCATGCCGCCATCGGTTTCGCCCTGGTGGAAAATGATACCCTTGATCACGCCCTTTTCCTGGGCCTTCTTCGCGACTTCGATGATTCGGCCCATGGCGTTACCGTCGTTACCGTAAGCCTTCACGCCGCTCTTGAGCCAGTCGGCAGCAGATGCAATATAGGCCTTGTAGTCATCGGGGTCGAACAAGCGGATACTCGTGCCACCCTGCGCCACCGGAATAATACCGATTGTCACATCGGGCAAGGAGTCTGCCATGTGGCGGCCAAACCAGTCTGCCGGAGAAAGGCCCTGGTTGCACTTGAACATCGGAGGCACTGCTGGGTACATCTCGCCCACTGTCGGGCGACCGAGGTTGCTGCAAGACGTCGTTGCGAACATCTTTACGCGCGGATGTTCCTTACCGTCGACATTCTTGTCAAAGTTCGTGGCATTGCCTTCCATGTTGGACTGGCCATACGCAATGTAAATGTGAAAATTCGGGTCCGGTGCCGCGTTTGCAATTGTCGCAAGCATCACCAGCCCGCCCGCAAGCCAAAGGGCCGGGGTCAAAAACTCGGAAATCTTCTTGATATCCATTTCACACTCCTTTTGCAATACTCTAAAACTATCCTCAAAAGCACCCTTTTTCTGCCCCCAAGGCACATGTTCTATGGACAAACCGTCAACAAACGAAAAATCCCGGATACAATCCGGGATTTTCTGCAAAATTTCGCTTAAAAACGGCTTATTTCGTCACCTGAATGAGCTTGGTGCGGCCATTCATGGACTTGGCCAGGTAGGCGCCACCGCGTTTTACGAGGTTAGCCGCATTGGCACGGAGTTCCGGCATGTCTGTTGCAGAAACCACACCGAGGAAACTTCCGTTCATATCGAAAATGCGGTAGCTTTCGGTTTCGGTCGGCATGTTCAGGCGAGCGTCGGCGATACCCGTATTGCAGTCTTCGCACGGCTTTTCGAACTTGAGGTAATCGATATCGAACCAGGAGGTCGTCACTTCGAGACGCAGAATGTGTTCGCCAGCCGGGAGCGTCACCTTGGCCGTGACATCCTTGAAGTCATCCCAGCTGGAACCAGAAACCGGAACCTCGGCAAGGGACTTTCCATCGATCAAAAGCGTAAAGCCCGGATCCGAATTGGCCGTCGCGACAGAAGCGGTCATGGTATATTCGCCGGCTTCCTTCACGTTCACGGTATATTCGAGCCATTCGCCAGCCTGGTTATGGCCCACCACGACAGCGCCAGAGGATTTCTTGTAAATATCGACGCCCGTATCTTCACGAACCTTGGAGCATTCGGCAGTCTTGCCTTCGTCGGTGCAGGCATGGTTTTCGGAATCGGAGTCGTAATAGGTCTTGTTTTCCTTGCCGGTACCCGGAACGTCAAAGTTTTCGGCTTCGATCTTGCCCGGGAGTTCCACAGCCTTGCCACCGAACGGTTCGCGCGGTACTGGTTCTGCAGGCGTTCCCACGCCCACGAGCGTCACGATGCAGTCCTTGAATTCCGAGCTGCCCGCATCCAGGGTGACAGTCACAGAGCCGTTCTTCACTTCGACTTCACCTTCATACTTGGCATTCTTCGCCTGGCTCGTGGTGTACACGTGGAATGTTTCCACATCGGCACCCTTCACGTTAACCGTTACGGTCTTGGAATTCTTGTAATCGCGGTTCACGAGCACCACAATCACGGAGTCGCCTTCGGAACTCTTGTAAGCACTGGCAAAAACTTCCTTCTCGGGATTTGCCGTAGCACCCACGCGCACGGCACCCGGGCGGATGAATCGGGCGAACTGGCTCATCACGTAACCGCGCTTAGAAATCTTGCCGATTTCGTTGCTCGGAATCTGGAGCTTGTTGCCAAAGTCCTTTTCCATGATCAGGCCATAGCAACGACGGATGTACCACCAGGTGTACTGATTGAAGTTGCCCACAACCATGGCGCGGTGGATTTCGTAAGCTACATCCATGGCGTTCACGGTATCGCGCTTGTTGGCGTTTGCCTGGTCGCCCGTGTTCGTAACCGTGCGCCAGTAGTTACCGCTGCCCTGGCTTTCGGTGTAGTGTTCCGTCATCCAGCGTTCCACGCCCTTCTGGTCAGCCAAAGAATACTGGAAGAAGTTGTCCCCGGTCCTTCTGTCGCTGGCGTAGAAGTGCGCACCGAGAATGTCCCAGTTCTTGAGGGCATTGGCATCGTTCAAGACCTTGTTGTAAAGATTCTTGTCGTAGCGGAACGATTCCGTCGAAATCACCTTCACACCATTCTTGCGCATTTTATCGGCGTAGCCCTTGGTGAAGTTGTAGATTTCGTCAGCGCTCCAGCAAGCCCATTCGCCGCACCAGTCCGGTTCGTTACTGATGGAGATGGCGTACAGGGGAACGCCCTGGTTCTTCATGTAATCGTTGAAGTTGTTCAGGTGGTCCACGTACTTCTGGTAGTTCGAAGAAGACATGTGCTGGTTTGCGCCCGCATACGGAGAAGTCCACGGAGTCGCATACAGAATAAAGTCGTCGCCGGCGTATTTTTTTGCATACTTTGCAGCCTGAACTTCCTTGTTGAAGTCACTGGAGTTTGCATACACCGGAATACGCAGCGTATTCAGGCCAAGTGTTCCATCGCCCGTACCAAAGGCAATTTTCGCATCGGCTTCAGAAAGGCCGCCACCGCCCTGCCACTGGTTATGCACCATGCCGCCAAAACCGCGAATGACCTGGTGTTCTTCCGTTACGTCGACATTGACCGTCGAGGCCATAGCCGAACTCCAAAGGCCAACCACTCCAAAGGCTAGGCCCACACTCTTTGCAATTTTTTGGATTGTCATCTTATACTCCTTTTTAACACAACTCCCGATATTAAAATACATTCTCGTAATTTCAAAATCAAGCGCTTTTTCCCGGAAGGAAGGGCACCCCCATTCGGGGGTGTCCTCCTGGTTGGATGTGTTTATGGGAAACTTATTTGGTTGTACGCACCTTGGCCATTGCGCCGTTTGCGCGGTTGCGAATCAGGCTAATTCCCTGAGCCTTTTCGCTACCCTGAATGGAACCACTCTGCCAGAGTTTGGAAGCTTCAGCCATGTTGCGGGCAGTAAAGCTTGCCACCTTCTTGCCAGTCAAATCAAACACGTCGAACGTTGCCACCTTGGCCGCATTCAGCTTCACATTGCCAGCAAGACCCGTCGTCGTTTCCGGAGCGTCCTTGCCTTCGACAAAGTTGATGTAGTCGATATCGAACCAGTCGCCCGTTACCGTCATGCGCAGAATATGTTCGCCAGCCTTCAGAGACACATTGGCCTTCACGCTTTCAAAGTCATCCCAGCTGGAACCAGAGACTGCGACATCGGCAATCTTGTTGTCATCGATAGACAGCGTGAAGCCGGCAGTAGAATTGTCCGTCGCGACAGAGGCGTACATGGTGTAATCGCCATCCTTGGCCACCTTCACCGTGTATTCAAGCCATTCGCCAGACTGGTTGTAGCCCACCACGTAACCGGTCGCCTTCTTGTAAATATCGACGCCGGTACCTTCGCGGTAGCTCGTGCCACCATTTTCAATGCCATGGTCTTCGGAATCATTTTCACTGTAAGACTTGATTTCGCTGCCGCGGCCGACACCCGGTTCATCGAAGTTTTCGACTTCAATCTTGCCCGGAATTTCCCAAGCCTTGCCGCCAAACGGAGACTGCGGTGTGGGAGGAGTCGATCCACTACCTTCAAAGCCCCAGGCCTTAACAGCCATGGTAGAATCCTGAGCGCCCTTGAACACCAAGAACAGTTGCTTTACAATGCCCTTGAGTCCTTCCACTTCGCAAGTGGTTTCGGCATAAGTATTCTTGTTGCCGGTATTCTTGAGATTACAAGTTCCAGCGAGCGTACCCGTTGCAGAACCCGTGCGGATTTCAATCTTGTTGCCGTCGCCAGCGCTTGCGGCTTCAACCTTGAAGGCCGTCGCTGCAGTACCGAAATCAACACCCGAAACGCGCAGCCAAGATTCCTTGGTCGAAAGCGGAAGCAGCACATGTTCGGCAGCCTTGCCCTGCACAAAGTTGGAGCGGCTGCGAATGCCCTTCTGCTTGGAGCTCGTGAGAGCCGGATACCAGTCGTACGGATCGAAGTTTTCAATCTGTTCCGGGCCTTCGTTGGTGCAAACCACCTGCTTAATCGTACCGTCGGCGTTGTAGAACATTTCGTCTACGGAAACGCTACGGTGATAGCCTTCGTTCGGTTTCGGCTGACCGTCATCGGCCGGAATAATTTCCAAGCCATTGTGGCCCTTGGCAATACGGCGATCATGATAGACAACATAAGAGTGGCCCTTGAATTCGGCGATACCATGGTGGTTGTTGTTGCCGTTGATGCTACGGCCGTTCATGCTCGGGTCGCCGAGAATGGTGCCCTTCCAGGTGTAGGGGCCCATCACGTTGTTGGACATACCGTAGTCGATCGTCGGTGCACCCTGCTGCCAGCCGGTACTGTAAGAGAAGTAGTAATTGCCCTTGTGCTTGTGGATGTAAGAGGCTTCAAGCATCTTGCGGGTCGGCAAGTTGTTCACCTTCACGTGAGAACCGTTACCCACCGGAGCATTTTTCGCATCGTTCAGCTTGACGATATCAAAGTTGTCGGTATTCGGACGGCTGTTGCTTTCGCCGCCGCCCCACGTCACGTAGGTGGTTCCATCGTCATCAATAAAGATACCCGGGTCAAAGCACCACGAAACGCCATCGCAGCCGATAATGCCGCGGCCACCGACAAGTTTATCTTTGCCGTTACCCACGGCGTTCGTCCACGGGCCTTCAATTGCAGGAGCCTTGATGTAGCCAATGCCGCCGCCACCGCCATCGGGGAACACGATATAGAACGTGCCGTTGTGTACCGCGATGCCAGATGCCCAAATATCGTTAATACCGCTCACCTTACGGGCATCGTAAATAATGCCGAAGTCGGTCCAGTTCTGCATATCCCTACTGCGGAATGCATAAAGGGCGTAAATCTTGTAACTGTTAGAATTGTACGGAGCCGGGTCATCGGAGTCCGTGATGATATAGAAGTACTCATCGTCAGCGGCAGCACCCGGGTCTGCCAGGTAATGGTAAGTAGAAATCGGGTTGTCGGCAAGGCCGAAAGCCGCCAAGCCCATGACCAAACACGCGGCCTTCTTCAGGCCTTTCACATTCCAAACATCCATAAAGGACTCCTATGAAGGTAAAAACACCACACCTTCTCCCTTAAAACTATCCTCAAAAGCACAAAAAAAAGTGCCCCGGAGGACACTTTTCTTTGACTTTTTGTCAATGGTTTGTTTACAAATCTTTACTTCGCGGAGCGAATTTTGGTCACCATGCCGCTGGAGCGGTTACGGAGCAGGTTCACGCCATGGGCCTTTTCAGAACCCTTCACGGAACCGTCACGCCACATCTTAGTGGCTTCAACCATATTGCGGGCCGTAAAGCTGGCGAGCTTCTTGCCGCTCAGGTCAAACACATCGTACTGGGCCACTTTGGAGGCGTTCAGCTTGACATCCTGATGGATACCCGTGGTCACTTCGCCAATCGAGAACCAGTCCACATTCACGTTGTCGCCGGTAATCACCAGTCGGACAATGTGTTCGCCCTTGGTTAGGGTCGCCTTGCCGGCATCGAATTCTTCGTAGACGCTCCAGTCTTCGCCAGTCTGCGGAACCTTCACGGTATCGCCCACAGCCTTGCCATCGACAAGCAGGCAGAAGCTTGCGCCGTTTTCCATACCGGTAGAAGCCGATGCCTTCAAGGCGTATTCGCCATCTTCTGGAACCACGATCGAGTATTCCAGCCATTCACCAGCAGCGGTGTAACCAATAGCCTTGCCGGTACCACCGAGCACGATATCGACTCCCAAGTCGGTACGGAATTCGGCATCGCCCTGGTTTTCGGACTCGTTGTCACTATAGGATTGCGCTTCATCACCGCGGCCCGTGCCCGGAACGTCATAGTTTTCGGCTTCGATCTTGGCCGGAATCGTCACAGCCTTGTCGCCATAAGGAGTCTGAGGAGTCGGCGGAGTAGAGCCGCTTCCTTCGAAGCCCCAAGCCTTGATTGCCATGGTCGAATCCTGCGAGCCCTTGAACACGAGGAACAAGGATTCCACGATACCCTTCAGGCCTTCCACTTCGCACTTGGTTTCAGCAAAGGTAGACTTGTTGCCGGTATTCTTGAGCGTACATGTGCCCGCCAAGGTACCGCTTGCAGAACCGGTATGGATTTCAATCTTGTTGCCGTCGGCAGTACTTGCTGCCTGCACGGTAAAGCCCGTAGCGGCCGTACCGAAGTCCACGCCACTCACGCGAATCCAGGATTCCTTCGTGGAAAGCGGGAGCAACAAGTGCTCGGCGACCTTACCCGGAGCCCAGTTGGAGCGACTGCGGATGCCCTTCTGCTTGGAGCTCGTGAGTGCCGGATACCAGTCGTACGGATCAAAGTTTTCAATCTGCTTCGGACCTTCCTTCGTGAAGGTCAGTTCCTTCATGGTGCCATCGCCATTGTAATAGAATTCATCGACGCTTACGCTGCGGTGGTATGCGGGCGCCGGATTCGCCTTGCCGTCGTCGGCAGGAATCTTTTCGAGGCCATCATAACCGTTCGCGATACGGCGGTCATGGTAGGCAACGTACCAGTGGCCCTTGAATTCGGCAATGCCATGATGGTTGTTGTTGTTCGCGTTAATATTCTGACCGTTAATGCTCGGGTTGCCCATGAAGATACCCTTGTATTCGTAGGGGCCCATCGGGTTCTTGGACATGCCGTAGGCAATACGCAAGTCAGCCGTACTGTAAGACAGGTAATAGTTGCCCTTGTACTTATGGATGTAAGAAGCTTCCATCGCCTTCGGGCCGCCAATCTTCAGGTGAGTCTTGGTACTCACGTCAAAGCCCTTCATGTCCTTGTTGAGCTTGTAGATGTTAAAAATGTCGTTATTGTTGTTGTTCGCCGGGCGGCTATCGCTGCTACCGCCACCGAACGTGAAGTAGCCCGTACCGTCGTCATCAAAGAAGATTGCCGGGTCAAAGCACCAGCCGATGCCGTCGCAGTCCGAAATACCGCCACCCCAGTTGTTGATGAGCTTCTTGTTGCCCGAAACGGGGTTCGTCCAGGGGCCGGCAATGCTGTCGGCGCCGATGAGGCCAACGCCGCCACCACCGCCATCGGGGAACACGATGTAAAGCCTGTGATCGTTGGGGTTCACCGCAATGCCGGATGCCCAGATATCGCCGATACCGTCCACCTTGCGGGCATCGTAAATGATACCGAAGTCGGTCCAGTTTTTCATGTCCTTGGTGCGGAAACCGTAGAGGGCCTTGATGTTGTAGCCGTTGGCATTGTACGCAGCCGGGTCGTCGGAGTCGGTGATGACGTAGAAGTACGTATCGTCGGCAGCGGCACCCGGGTCTGCCAAGTAGTGATAACTCGAAATCGGGTTGTCGGCCAAGCCAAAAGTGGCAAGCCCCGCAACTAAGCAAGCGGCCTTTTTTAGGCCCTTTAATTCCCATGCTTTTTTATAACCCATATAGACTCCTTAGAAGGCAAAAAACACAACCAAACCTTCTTTATTCCAAAATTACCCTAAAAAAAAGCGAAAAAAGCTCACAAAAAGGCTTTTTCTATTGACACATTGTCAATAACTACACAAAAAAAGCCCCGCTTTTTGCGGGGTTTTGTTCCAAAATTGGGGTTTTGAATTATTCCATGCCCTTGACGCCGTAAATCACGATGTCGTCGACCCACATTTCGTACGGCACGCCTTCCGTGACACCACCGCCGAAGAAGTTCAGGTTCGTCACATGTTCCTTGACTTCGTCCCAACCAATGTTGCCGCCGATATTGTGTTCGTCGGGTTCAATCAGGTCTTCCGGAGTCACCACGTAACGCTGCCAGGCGGTATCGAGCTGCATGTGCACCCAAGCCTTACCGTTTTCGTAACCGGTAGAATCGAGAGCGATCGAATCGAGAAGCACATCGAACGAGACGCTGATCCACTGGGAAGAATCGCTGAGACCCGAACGAGCCCAGAACACCACGGAATCAAGTTCACTCATGTCCGTCATTCCGTTCAGATCATGACCCATCAATGCCCAGTTGGCGTTAGAATCGTTGGTGTACACAAAGTGAGCAGACAATCCCTTACGGCCGTGGACATTCTTCTTGGCATCGAGTTCTGCAGTAGCATACTTGGATACCGAGGTGTACCAACCGTAAACGCTATCTTCGAAGTTTTCGAAAAGCACCACCGGGTAGACATCTTCCTTGGCAGTCGTGTCAGGAGCAACCACCGGCTTTTGGCCAATCGTCACTTCCGTCGTCTTGCCAGGTTCAATCTTCGCATTGGTGCTACCGACAGTCATCATGTTGCTGATCGCAGTCGGCTTACCTTCCATATCAAGAGTCTTGTAAGTATGGAACGAGAATCCGACCAAGGTAAGCAGGCCCTTCGGCAGACTCTTGAATTCGAACTTACCGTCTTCGTCAGTTTCAACAAAGTAATCAAGGCCCTTAACACCAACCGTCAAAGAGTTTTCGTTTTCAGGCACGTAGACCTGGCCCGAAACTGCACCAGTCGGTTCAAGCTTAATAGACACAGAATCGCGAGACACATCGGTCACCACAACGCGCACAAACGCCTTGGTAGTATCCTGACGTGCTTCCACATTATAAGTACCGGGCTTGAGTCTCTTGAGGTTCAACCGGCCCTGCTCGTCGGTTTCGAGATTCAAGATACCCAAAGTAGAATCGGAGACGACCACCGGGGATTCACCCTTTTCGTGGTCCTTGACAAGATCCATATTATTAGCACCCGCCAAGAAATCAACCGGGCGCACCAAGACCTTGGTACGGGCAGCAGGCGAACCATCGCTCTGCTTCACAGCGAGCACCACGGCAACCGAGTTCTCCGTCTCAAGCGAAGTACCCGCACTCGGATCAGTGCCGTTGCTGCTGGAACACGCCGCAATGAGCGCTCCCACTGCTGCTGCAAAACCTATATGCCACACCCATTTCTTCATTTGGACTCCCTTTTGTCGCCCTCCACAGAATCAACGGTACGGACACCGCCCTTACGCGCAATCGGATAGAATGCCATAGAAAGCTGCATTACCCGGTCGGAGTTTTTGGCACTGTCCACCCTCTTCTGGACCAGGCGCCTAAATTCCCTAAGCATATCACCCAAGTCATCGAAGCAGGACTGGTCCACGGACAATGTAAGAGTAGAAATATTTCTTTCGTCAACGGGGATGTAGTCAAGCGCATCGCTCGCCAAAGAGAGCACTTCTTTCTGAAAATGGCGGACAGCCTGTTTCTTTTCGGGGCCACCCACAGTCAGGTGGGCATCCGTAACAGCCAATTTACCCGAAGCCATCTTCTTGACCAAGCCGACTTCCAGCAAGGTATCGATAGCTTCCTGAGCCTGGGCCTCGGTAATCGGGGGGCACAGGTCTCTAGAAATCTGCTTTACGTTAACCACGCCACCGTTCAGTTCGAGGTAGGCGCGCACGGCCGGAATCCACCAGTTCTGGAGCAGCTTGAGTTCGGCTGCCTGCAGGCTGTGGCGGTCCACATCCCGAAGATCGAGGGCTTTTGCCATTAGCTCTTCGCGCTTGGCCTTGTCCTTGGTTACTGCTGCGGAGAACAGCAAGTCAAAGTATTCGGCCTCACGACCGGACAGATCAAGGATTTCTTTCGCGGCAGGGAGTGCATGAGCCGGCAAGTGCTGCTTTTTCTGCAACACGCGATAAAGGTAGCTGGAATCCAACCCCAGCTTGTCCCCCATCATACGGTACGAGTAGAAAGGCATTTCGGCCTTCCTACGGTCGTAGTACTCCTTCAAGAAGTCGCGATAATCCGATATGTCAGAAAACGTAACCATAATTATTTACCCGTATATTTACAATAATAAAATAGACTTTGCAGGTAAAGAAACATATACCGAGGGTGAAATTCGCATGGACGTTTTGTCCAAGAGCTTCGTGACCATCGCCACATGGTGGGGAAATTTTCCCGTTTTTTAGGAATTTCGCCAAAAATCGGGGTTTTCGCCCCAACATTTGCAAACCATTCTCATTTTTACTAAATTTTGCGAACGATTCGCAAATTCGCGGATCAAGAGGAAAAAGTGGAATACAAAACGCAAGCGCGACAAATGATCCTGGATTACATGGCCGAAAATCCCGACCGGATTTTCAAGGCCTCCGGCATTGCCCAGAACCTGCCCGAAGTTTCACTGAGTACTATATATAGAAACCTCTCCCGAATGGAAAAGGCGGGAGTCGTGCAGATTGTCGGCGCCGACGACAACAACGAACTGCAATACCGCTACACGGGCCCTGGCCGCTGCGAAGAAAAGATGCACCTCGTGTGCAAGGAATGCGGCAAGTTCTTTCACCTAGAGGGCCCCGCGCTCAAGGTGTTGCAGCTTTCGGTACAGCGCAGCGGATTCGAACTCGATCAACAGCAATCGGTTTTGCTCGGACGCTGTTCCGGCTGTTCGCGGAGGCGTCATGATTAACGCCCTGCTCAACAAATTGCTCGTGGCGTTTGCATCGCTCTACGTGGCCAAGCACATGGAGCACCATTGCCATGGCGAACACTGCCACGTGTGCCACCATATTCACCGTTGCCTGGAACTGATTTCGGTTTGCATGGAACTGGTGGTAGCACCATTTGAACTTGCGTTACGATTTTTCTATTTCAAACTAGTTTGCTTTAAGGCCGCGACTTCGCAGCCGACAACTCTTGTTTCACAAAAAGTCCTGCTACTGAATTGATGCGCACCGATTGAACGCGACATACTGTCGCAAGGCATCTTATTCACACGTACAATTTCACGCCAAAATGGCGAAGGACTTTTAATGAAAAAGATTGCATTCATTGCATCTATTTTTGCGCTACTTACACTCTTTATAGCGTGCAACTCGGATTCCGAAAAGAAGAATTCGGAACAAGCGGCAAGCAACGGCAAAAAGATTTCCGTTGTCGCCACCATTTACCCGCAATACGCCTGGCTCAAAGAAATCCTTGGCAACCAGGCTGATTCCCTGGACCTTACGCTCTTAATCAAGAACGGCATGGACTTGCACAGTTACAAGCCCTCGGCGGCCGATATCGCCACAATCGCCAAGGCCGACATGATCGTGTACGTCGGCGGTGAATCGGACGAATGGATCGAAAAAGCTCTTGAAGCAACGCCCAACGAAAAACGCGTGCAAGTGAACTTGCTTGAGGCTTTGGGTGACCGCGTCAAGGCCGAAGAAATCGTCGAAGGCATGCAAGCCGAAGAGGAACATGAACACCATGAGCATGCCGATGAACATGAGGCTCACGAAGATCATCACGAGCACGAAGCTCACACCGAAGAAGTCGAAAACGATGAACACGTCTGGCTCTCGCTGAAGAATGCCGAAATCCTGGTGATGACCCTTGCAGACGCCATTTCAAAAGCAGATACGGCTCACGCCATGGAATACCACATGAACGCAGGCCTTTACATTGCAAAGATCAGCGCCCTGGACGCCCAATACCGCGCCGCGATGGATAGCGTCACCCACAAGACGGTTCTGTTCGGCGACAGGTTCCCGTTTCGCTATCTGGTGGACGATTATGGCATTAAGTATTATGCCGCGTTTGTTGGCTGTTCCGCCGAAAGCGAAGCGAGTTTCGAGACGGTCGCCTTCCTCGCCAACAAAATGGATTCGTTAGCGCTGCCCGCCATCTTCACGATCGACGGTGGCAACGGCAAGATTGCGCAGGCAGTACTTGCCGCAAGCAAAAAGTCCAAGACCGCCGAGGTGCTTACGCTTAATTCGATGCAGTCCATCAAGACTTCGCAGATGGATTCCGCAAACTACCTCGACATTATGCGCGAAAATCTCGAAGTGATCAAAAAGGCTTTGAAGTAGGTTCATTATGGTTTTGATTAAGTGCCGTCAATTGACACTTGGGTACGGGAACAAAGATATCGTGAGCGATTTCGACTACGATATTAATGCAGGGGAATACCTTTGCATCGTGGGCCGCAACGGTTCCGGAAAGACCACGCTTTTGCGCGGTATTTCGGGACTGCTTTCGCCCAAGAGTGGAAGTATCGAATTGTGCGACGGCCTTACGCGAAACCAGATTGGCTACTTGCCGCAAATCACGAACGTGCAGAAAGATTTTCCGGCGTCGGTCGAAGAAATCGTACTCTCGGCGTTCCAAGGTAAAAAAGGGCTCTTGCCGTTTTACAAGAGGGCCCACCGGGAACGCGCCATGGAGTGCATGGCGCTTACGCGGACCGAAAGTTTGCGTAAGGCCTGCTTCCGCGAACTTTCGGGGGGCCAAAGGCAACGCGTGCTTTTGGCCCGGGCCCTCTGCGCCGCCGAACGTTTGCTGTTGCTCGACGAACCCGTCACCGGTCTCGATCCGGAATCAACAGAATCCATGTACAGAATCATTAGCGACTTGCACAAGAGCGGTATGACCATCATCATGGTGACTCACGATCTTGAAGCCGCCCACAGAGAATCCAGCCGCATTCTGGATTTCAACCCCATCGAAGATAGGAGAGGATAGTCCCATGCCAGAATTACTCGACAAGCTCTTCTTCTACCTGGATTTTCCGTTTGTACGCTATGCGATTATCGTGGGCGTACTCGTTTCGCTGTGTTCATCGCTCTTGGGCGTCACCCTTGTGCTCAAGCGCTATTCCTACATTGGCGACGGTCTTTCTCATGTGGCCTTCGGTGCGCTTTCGATTGCAGCCGTCCTCAAGGTAACCAACAACATGCTGATTATTCTCCCGATCACCATCGCAGTCGCCGTGCTGCTTTTGTGCTCGGGCAAAAAGGCAAAGGTCAAAGGCGACGCCGCCATCGCCATGGTATCGGTGGGCGCGCTGGCTATCGGTTACTTGCTCATGAATATTTTCTCTACATCGGCAAATATTTCGGGCGACGTGTGCACCACACTTTTCGGCTCTACATCGATTCTCACGCTCAAGGTAGAAGAAGTCTACCTTTGCGTGGCACTTTCCATTGCTGTACTTACCGTATTCGTTATTTTCTACCATAAAATTTTTGCAATCACCTTTGACGAAAATTTCGCTCAGGCGACAGGCGTGCGCGTGATGCTTTACAACATCCTCGTTGCCGTGATTATCGCCGTCATCATCGTTCTTGCCATGAACCTGGTGGGCGCCTTGCTGGTGTCTGCCTTGGTCGTATTCCCGGCCCTTTCGGCCATGCGTCTTTTCAAGAGCTTTTTCTCGGTAACCGTTGCCGCAGGCATTATCTCGGTCTTGTGTTCGCTTACCGGAATCTTGATTGCCATTTTGGCAGGGACGCCTGTGGGTTCGACCATCGTGGCCATGGACATCGTGGTGTTCGGAATCATTTGCCTTATTAGCCTGATTCGCGACAAAAGAGTTTAACATTGTCCAAAATATTTTTGTTCCTCGTTTTATTTGCGTTTGCATTACCCAGCTTCGCGCAAAAACCAGGCCAAACCAAGACCATTCATTTTGACTTGACTAAAATGAGCGGCACCGTCGTGTTCGCCCTGGTCAACCGCATGGTAACAGAACCTGCCAAGTTCCAAGGAAAACGCATCAAGATGGGCGGCGTATTTTCGAGCTACTACGACGATCAAATCGACCGGCGCTTTTACGGCTGCGTTATCGCCGATGCACTCGCCTGCTGTTCGCAAGGACTCGCCTTTGAACTTGCGAAACCCCGCAAGTACCCAGAACAATACCCGGCCGAAGGCGATGCCATTATTGTCGAAGGCGATTTCGATTACGAAAAAGACGAAGGGGGTGGCGGATTCCCGATTATTCGCAATGCAACCCTTAAGAACCAGTAATTCTTAACAAACGCCATTAAGCAAAGCTTACCAAGTGAAACTATTCAGGATCATTATTGTCGCATTGTTGTTTGCCGGGCTGCTCTCGATTGCCCAGCACCATCATGACGACTTTGACGGACACGACGATTGCCCGGTTTGCGCACTGGTCCAGCATGGTCTTGATGTCGCTAGCGACGCGCCGGATGTCGCCGTATTTTTGGTGGTTATTTGCGAACTGGCATGCGATATTCGCGTTTTCAAGACGAACCCGCGGTTTCACTTTTCAAGGCCCCGCGCCCCTCCTGTTCTCTCGGCATAATCCTCTAAAACTTCAATCGCAACATCCTGCTTTTTGCCTCGCGAAAAATCGCTAGGTGTTTTTGGCCTTGTTGTCCGCAAAACTTTCCGCGGATAGGATCGTTGTATTCAAACGAGAGAAACATGAAACTGATTCAAACCCTTTCCTTTGCCTTTTTCGGCCTTATCCTTAGCGTTTTCTTTGCCGCCTGTGGCGATAGCAACAGCACCTCTACCGACCAGCATGAACATTTTGAAGCCGAAGGCTGGAACCTTTATTGGGGCGACTGGCAGCTTGCTTACAGCGTTTACCGCGGCAAGGCAGATTCCTCTATCGAAGTGATGCATGTGAACGCAAACTGCATGAGCGAACATATCACCGTAAAGTTCCTTGACGACAATAAGAAAGAAGTGGAGCCCCCGACCGATGACGAGCATTCCCTCGCCTGGGAAATTGAAGACGAAAAAATTCTGGATGTACACTCCTGCGGCAGCTGGGGTTTCCACCTGAAGGGTGTCAAGGAAGGCGAAACGACTTTGATTCTCAAGGTAAATCACCACGACCATGCTGACGCCCGTACGCCGGCAATCCGCGTTGTCGTAGACAAGGCTTTGGACGCAGATGAATGCCCGTTCCATGAACATCATCATGATGATGACGACGATGATGATGACCATGATCATGACCACCACGATCACGAGCACGAACATGAAGATTAGCCTATTTAGGGCTGCCATGGGGAGCCTCCTTTTAGGAGGCTTCCTTCACTTCTCTTTTGCCCAGGAATTTGTACAGGATTTAGGAAGTTCAGTCGTACAGGCAGAAAAGCCCTCGCAGGCAATTTTAGAAGGACTCCGCGAAGACGACGATTTAAAAGACAAAAAACTGTATCGCGCCATTTCTACAACCATTGCCGAAACCATCAAAAACGAGCCCGACGTAGCGATCCGTTCCATGGGCCCTGCGGCCGCACGCCCCGTTATCAAGGGACTTTCGGGTAGCCATGTTGAATTGACCGAAGACGGCGCATTTTGTGGAGACATGAGCGCTACCTCGCCCGATCACGCAGTCGCATCCGAAGTTTTAACGGCACACCGACTTCGCGTTTTGCGAGGCCCCCACATTTTATTGCACAGTTTTTCAGCCGCAGGCGGAGTGGTTCAAGTGGAACGCAACGACATTCCCTTTGGCGATTCTCTTTTCCACGGCTATGTCACGAAGTATTCTGAAAGTGCACAGCCGGGTTATGCAACAGCCGTAGGGGCAAATGCTTCGGTGAAGGGATTATCACTCAAGGGAGAACTTTTGGCCCGCCGCATGGACGACATGAAAACTCCCGACGGCACGCTCAAAAATACGGACATTGAAAACGGAAGCGGCGCCGTTGGCGCATCTTACGCCTTGGGGCGTTTCCGTTTCGGGACCTCTTACCGTTGGTTCAATAGCGACTACGGGATTCCCGGCGGATTCATTGGCGGTCACCCGAACGGCGTAGACATTGAAATGTGGAAACGCGACTTGACTCTGCGGGGGATTTATTTGCCGGCCAACGACGTCCGCGACACGCTGGATGTCACGCTTCGAATCAACCGTTATCATCACAAAGAATTTGAAGGAAAGAAGGGGGCGGTGGGGGCCGAGTTTGCTGTCAATCAGGAGAACTTGCGCTTAGAAAAACTCCTGGCAAGTCTCGGTCCCCTTTTCGGAATTCGCCTGGGCGCAGAACTGGAACGCCGATGGATTGAAATGGGTGGCTACGTGTTCACGCCACCGACTCGGTCGTATGCAGGCTCCGCTTTTGCCGTCGCCAGCATGAGTGGTTGGCGCGGGCTCGAAATTACGGTAGCTGCGCGACTCGGCGGAGCGATCTTTCGCCCGCATGAAAGCGTCGTCGCCGACAAAGACGCCATCGAAGACCGCAACTTTGCATTGTGGGCATTTGACGCAGAATTCTCGCAGCGCGTCGGTGTGGGCAAATTCTTGACGCTTAATTTATTCAGAACAACACGCGCTCCCACCATCGAAGAATTGTACAACCAAGGGCCGCATCTAGCCGCTTACACCTACGAGCGAGGCAACCACAAGCTGGACGCCGAAAGCGGCTACGGCACCGAACTCGAGTACCGCTCTTACGGAGATTTATTCACATGGCGCGCGACCGCTCACGCCACCTATTTTTTGAACTACCTCGCGCCCCGCGCCACCGGAGACACCAACTGGTCGCAACTACTCCCCATCTATCAAGTGCAAGGCGACAAGGCGCTGCTCTACGGCGCAAGCACCTCCATCGAAACCGCAGCGGAACAGGGCTTTCGCGCCGCCACCTCTGCAAGCTATGTGCGCGGCATGTACCGCAGCACCCATTGGAGCGACATGCCCCAAATTCCGCCGTTCAAGTTCCACGGAGAACTCGCCTACCTTTGGGAACATGTACGCACAGGCGCACACACCGACATGGCCCTCGCCCAGCACAAAGTAGACAAATACGAAGAACGCACCCCCGGCTACATCACCTTCGGCCTGTCAACTGAAATCCGCTGGGAACTCGCACTCGCCCGCTACAGCCTCGTTTTCCGCGCCGACAACCTATTCGACGCCGACATTCGTAATCACCTTTCTCGCCTAAAATCAGTCATGCCCGAGAAGGGCCGCAACTTAAGCGCACTTGCAAAAATCGAATGGTAACACCCATCAAACCTCAAAGGAGAACTATGAAAAAGAACAAGAAACCCGTCATTCTCATTACCGGATACCTGGGCTCCGGCAAAACGACTCTCTTGAATAACATTCTCAAGCAGGAGAAACGAAAAGTCGCCCTCATCGTCAACGATATGGGCAGCATCAACGTCGATGCCGAAATTCTGAAGAAGAACGGGTCGAACGTAGCCGAATGCCCGATGTTCGAACTGCAAAACGGTTGCATCTGCTGCACCCTCCGCGACGAATTTATCGAACAAGTCGAAAAGATTTCTAAGCTAGATTCTATCGAAGTCGTATTCGTCGAAGCCTCCGGCATTAGCGACCCCGGCGCCGTCAGCGCAAGCTTCTTGGCCTACGAAGAAGACAATCCCAAAACAAACGTCTACTTGACATCCATCGTGACCGTCGTCGATGCAGACCGCATTTACAGCGAATTTCTCAGCGACTTAAAGCATAAAAAAGAACAGCGGGATCACCTCGCCGACCAATACGATCTTTCCCAAGAAGAAATTTCCACATTGATTGTAGACCAAATCGAATTCTGCAACTTTATCGTCTTGAACAAGTGCGATTTACTCAGCGAAGACCATCTCAAGGAAGTCGAATCCATCGTGTGCGATTTCCAGCCCCGCGCACCGATTATCCATTCGGTAAACGGCGACATCGATATCAATAAAATCATGACGACCAAGCCATTCAACTACAGCCAAATTGAATCGTCCTCGGCCATTCAAAAAGCCACCGCAAGCTTGCTGCAATCCAGCCGCCGGCGCGACAGTTGCGTAGACGAATACGGAATTTCGTCCTTCGTTTTCGAGACTAGGCAACCATTCAACAGAACCCGTTTCATGGATTTCGTCAACAACCGCTACCCCACAGAACTGATCCGTTCCAAAGGCTACATCTGGTTTTCAGATGCCAGCAGAGATGTGCAGCTATTCGAACAGGCCGGCAGGAATTCCTCCGTCATGCCCGTTTCCTATTGGATAGACGCCCTGCGCGAAGACCAAAAACAGGCTTTTCTTGCCGAAAATCCCGAAGTCAGGGAAAACTGGGATTCCCGCTATGGAGACCGCGAAAACCAAGTCGTTTTCATAGGCAAGGGTTATAATAAGGAATTCATACGAAAGGAACTCGAAAAATGCCTTGACTAGCCACAAGCTCTTTTTCTATATTTATGCATAAAACTAAATAAATGCATAAAACGTAAAATACGGCGGTTCGTGCCATGGACAAGAAAATGACTTTACGCGAAGCTTTTGAAAGCAAGATGATGCTGCTCGATGGCGGCATGGGTTCTGTCATTCAGACTTACGGCATCAAGGGCGCGAACAACGACATGCTCTCCATCGAAAAGCCGGATATCATTCTTGATATCCAGCGCCGTTACGTGGATGCGGGCGTGGACTGCTTGACGACGAATACGTTCTCGAGCCAACGCGTAAGCCAGCACGAGTACCACCAGGAACACCGCATCGCCGAAATGAACCGCGCCGCCGTGAAAATTGCGAAGCAGGCCGCGGCAGAGGCCATGGAAAAGTACGGTCGCCAGGTGTACATTCTGGGCGACGTGGGTCCCACGAGTAAAATGCTCTCCATGAGCGAAGACGTGAACGACCCCGCGAGCCGTAGCATTACTTTCGACGAGCTGGAAGATGCCTACCTGGAACAGATTCAGGTGCTAATCGAAGAAGACGTCGATGCCATTCTGATTGAAACGATTTTTGATACGCTGAACGCGAAGGCTGCCGCCAGTGCATTCACTAAGGTGATGGAAGCGCGCGCCGCTAAAGCCGGTGACAAGGCTGCCGACCTCAAGCCCGTCGAAGTCATGTTCTCCATGACGGTGAGCGACGCTTCGGGCCGTACACTTTCGGGTCAGACGGTGGAAGCATTCGCCGTGAGCGTGATGCACATGCATCCGCTTTCTATCGGCCTCAACTGCGGTCTCGGTGCCGACGGTATGGTGCCGTACCTGCGCCGCATGGGCAAGGTCGCGCCCTGCTACATTAGCTGTCACCCGAATGCGGGGCTGCCGAACCAGTTCGGCGGTTACGATGACACGCCCGAAGACATGGTGCGCCTCATGGGCGTTTACCTGGACGACAAGCTGGTGAACATGATTGGTGGCTGCTGCGGTACCACACCGGAACACATCGCCGCCATGCGCAAAATGCTCGACGCCCTGCCGGCCGATTACGAACGCCGCAAGCCCGCGCCCAAGTACGCCACGAGCCCGCTACTCCGCCTCGCCGGTTTGGAACCGCTGTTCAAGGAACAGGTGCGCCCGAGCAACGGTGCCGACAGCTGCAACGCCGAAGACTTTGTGAAGGTCGGTGAACGCTGCAACGTGGCAGGCTCCAAGAAGTTCCTCCGCCTTATCAACGAAAAGAATTACGAAGAAGCGCTCGACATCGCCCGCAAACAAGTCGAAGACGGTGCCGATGTAATCGACGTGAACATGGACGACGGCCTCTTGGATGCAACTGCCGAAATGCAGACCTTCTTGAACTTGCTCGCATCGGACCCGGCCATCAGCCGCGTGCCCATCATGGTGGACTCTTCCCGTTTCGAAGTGATTGAAGCGGGCCTCAAGTGCGCCCAGGGCAAGTGCATCGTGAACTCCATCTCCCTAAAGATGGGCGAAAAAGCTTTCATTGAGCATGCGCTCACTATCAAGCGCCTCGGCGGCGCCGTCATCGTGATGCTCTTTGACGAAGAAGGTCAGGCCACCAACTACGAGCGCCGCGTGCAGATTGCCGCCCGCGCTTACGACATCATGGTCAAAAAGCTCGGCTTCGACCCCTCCGACATTATTTACGACCCGAACGTCTTGACAGTCGCTACAGGCATGGCGGAACACAACGCCTATGCCATTGACTTTATCCGCGCCGTCCGCTGGATTATGGACAACCTGCCTGGCGTCCGCATTTCGGGCGGTCTTTCGAACCTTTCCTTCGCTTTCCGTGGCAACAACTATCTGCGCGAAGCGATGCACACCACGTTCCTGCATTACGCGATTCCGAACGGCATGGGCATGGCCATCATGAACCCGAGCGCAATCATCGAATACAAGACGATTCCGCTGGAACTCCGCATGGCCATTACCGAAGTCATCTACAATACGGAACCGGATGCCAGCGAAGCGCTCATCGAAATTGCAAGCCGCATGACCGCAGCCGCTGCTGCCGCCAAAGAAGCGGGCACCAAGTACGACCCGAAGGCAATTTTCGCCATGAGCACAGGTGCCAGCAGCTCATCTGACGACGGCGCCAACGCCGCCGCAGACGCAAAGCCCACGACGCCCGAAGAACGCCTGCAAGAAGCTCTCCTTAAAGGAACTTCTACAACGCTTCAGCCCGACCTGATGGAACTCATCAACCGCGGCGATAGCCCGGTGGGAATTATTTCTGGCCCGCTAATGGACGGCATGAACGAAGTCGGTCGTCGCTTCGGTGAAGGCAAAATGTTCTTGCCGCAGGTGGTCAAAACCGCACGTACCATGAAGAAGGCCGTGGAAATTTTGCAGCCCTATATTGAAGCGGGCAAAGACGCCAACGCATCGAGCCGCGGCAAGATCGTGATCGCCACCGTGAAGGGCGACGTGCACGATATCGGCAAGAACATCGTCTCCGTGATTATGGCCTGTAACGGCTATGAAATGGTGGACCTCGGCGTGATGGTTCCCGAAGATGTCATCGTGAAGGCGGTCATCGAAAACAAGGCCGACATCTTGAGCCTCTCTGGACTGATTACGCCCTCGCTCGAAGAAATGTGCACGGTGGCAAAGGCCATGCAGGACGCTGGCCAGCGCATTCCGATTATCGTGGGTGGTGCTACAACCTCGCCCACGCACACCGCCGTAAAGATCGCCCCGTGCTACGACGGCCCCGTATTCCATGTGCGCGATGCCGCCAGCAACCCAGGCCTTGTGCAAAAGCTTTTGGATCCAGCGACTAGCGAACAAACCATTCAGGAAAACCGGGTCGAACAGCAGAGAATCCGCGACAAGCAAAACGGCATACAGACCGAAGCCGCAAGCGCCATGGCCGCAGCCGAAAAGACTCCCGAAGAACGCCGCTATCAATGCGACTGGAGCAAGTACCAGCCTGTGGAACCGCCGTTCATGGGCGAAAGCAAGCTCCCGCCGATTCCGCTCGAAAAAGTCATTCCGCTTATCAGCTGGGAATACTTCTTCTTCACTTGGAAAATCAAGCCCGAAGAGGAAGAAGCAAAAAAACTCAAGGCCGATGCCGAAGCACTCATCAAGTCGCTCACAAAGCCCGAGTATGCACTGCGTGCCGTGCAGGCGTTCTACCCTGCAGCCGGTACGGAAAAGTCGGTTATCTTTAACACGGGCCGTACCGGCACCGACTCCGACCTTGTCGAAGTCGCCACGGCACGCCAGCAAAATCCCGAAGGCACTTGCCTCGCGCTCTGTGACTACGTTGCTCCTGCGAATGCGAACACCGCAAGCGTCTTCGCCGCTCCCGCCGGTAAAGATGTATTCCGCGACATCGTGGGTGCCTTCGCCGTCACCGTAAGCGACGCCTTCGTCAAGCGCCTCGAAAAGCTGAAAGCCGAACAGGGCGGCAGCGACTACGACGTTCTTTTGATGCAGACTGTCGCCGACCGCCTGGCCGAAGCCGGCGCCGAATACTTGAGCAAGGAACTCGAACGCACCAACAACTGGAAGGGCATCCGCCCGGCCGTCGGCTACCCCGTGCTCCCGAACATCAAGGAAATCTTCAATGTCGCAAAACTCATCGACTTCAACAGTGTGGGCATCAGCCTCACCGAAAACGGTGCCATGTACCCGCAAGCATCCGTGAGCGGCCTTTACATCAGCCACCCTGAAATCGACTACTTCCACGTGAAGGTGTAAGAAAAATACGCATTTTACCTTATCCAATCCGCACTCGTTGCAGATTTCTCAAAATAAATGAGCTCAAACACCCCCGGCGACACAGCCGTTTTTTCTAAAAAGAGATTATTTTAAAAACAGGTTGTTTTTAAAAGGGTGTTTTATGAAAAGTATTCTGACCGCGTTCTCCACGAAGGCAAGTCTCGCCACCGTGCTCATCGCAAGTGCAGCGACATTGTCCTCCGCAGCAATCAACATTTCCGTCGACACGCAAAAAGGTATCAAGAAAATTTCACAGTACCTGTACGGGCGCAACATTGATAAAATCAGCGATGGCGACCCCGAAGTGAATGAAGAAGAAACCGCTTTCATCAACCAGATGCTCGAAGCGGGCGTGCATATGCTGCGTGCAAACAACGGCAACAACGCCACGCGCTACAACTGGCGTCACAAAATGACCGTTCACCCCGACTGGTACAACAACGTTTACTCTCACGACTGGGCGATTACCGCACAAAAAGTCCTTGACAAAATGCCGGGTATCGACGCCATGTACGCCTTCCAGCTCACCGGTTTCGCCGCAAGCTCCACCGACTACAACTTTGGCGACTGGAACTGGAAACAAGAGCACGGATTCTACGCGACCTCGACACTCGACCTTGCAGGTGGCGGCGAAGTAGATGAAGACGGCAAGACACTCGTAAAGGCTGGCGACTACAAACTCTACAATATGGAATGGCCCGCCGACTCCACCGTCGCCATCATCCCGTACTGGCGTGACGAACTCAAGTTCGACATGAGCCGCTTTAAATACTGGAGCATGGACAACGAAATGGAAATCTGGCGCGGCACGCATTCCGACCTCGATCTACCTGTCACCGGAGATTTTCTTGTAGAACACTATATCGATGTCGCCAAGAAAGCTCGCACGCAATGGAAAGATATCAAGCTCACCGGCCCCGTTGCCGCAAACGAATGGCAATGGTGTTCCGTCGCCTCGTATAACGAACAGGACCGTCCCAAAGGCCCCGATCGCAATTACTGCTGGCTCGAATACTTTATCATGAAGGTCGCCGAAGAGCAAAAGAAATCGAGCGTGCGTCTGCTCGATGTTCTAGATATTCACTGGTACCCGAGCGAAAAGGATTACGAATCGCGCATGAACTGGCACCGCGTACTGTTCGACACCACCTACAACTACTCCGGCGCAAACGGAATCAAGATGGTAAACGGCGGCTGGGACAACGACAACCAAAAGGAATACATCTTCAAGCGTATTAACGACTGGCTCGACAAATACTTCGGCAAGGATCACGGCATCACGCTCGGCATTACCGAAACAAGCCTCATCGACGAAGACGACCCCATGGTCACAGCCCTCACCTACGCCTCGTTCATCGGCACCATGCAGGACAACGGTGTCGAGATTTTCACCCCGTGGACATGGGGCGACGGCATGTACGAAACGGTGCACCTGTTCAGCCGCTACGGCCATCCGAACCGCGTGCAGTCCACCTCCAGCAATGACTCGCTGGTGTCCGCCTACAGTTCCATCAGCAACAAGGGCGATTCGCTCACAGTCATCTTCGTGAACCGCGCCGAAAAGGACGCACAAGAAATCAACCTCGATCTTGCGGACTTCGCCTCCGACGGAACAGTCAAAACACTCACCTTGCAGAACCTCCAGGGCGAAACATTCATTTCACACACAAGCAACGCGTTGAAAGAAAACGTGGTAGATGCAAATCCGCAGGGCGGAACCACCTCTGCGACTGGCTACAGCATTAACAGTTTCAAGATGACGCTCCCCGCAAAGTCAATCACCGCAGTGCTACTCACTTCCAACAGCCCGACCGTCGTTGACGCCATCAAGCCCAAGGCGAAGGCTCGCCCCACAACGCATTACGGGGCAACAAGCCGCTTCGATACAAAAGGACGTAACGTAACCCACACCCGCACAAACCCCGGCTACTACATTCTGCGATAATTTTTATATATCCCCTTTAAGTGCATACAACTTAAAGGGTTTTATATGGAAAACAAAGAAGAGATTCAGGTCGAAGAAAACCAAGCAGAAGTTTTCGCTCTTGGGTTATCGCGTCGCCACCGTGTGGGAATGTTCCATCAAGAGCGACTTTGACCGCACCATAGAAAGACTCGCCGCCTTTATTCAAAGCGACGAGGAATCTATAGAAATCTAAAGAGAGAATTACTTTTCAACAACAATCAATTCAGGCTCGCCACGATCCGGAAGCGGCTTGAAAATTTTCACGTTCGTCTGAACCGCGGGACCGCCAAAGGCCTTCATTTCGCAAACGAAAAGGTAATTCATGCCGGCCACCACCTGCGTCGATACGCTGAGTGGCTTGAGCCCGAGATAAGCATAATCCTTGGTCGCTGCGGTAAACACAGCAGAATCTTCAGCATTGAGCGGGCGCTGTTCCGAGAAACCACCCATCAGCATTTCTTCGGTCTTGCCGGCTTCCAAGTTGCCAAAGAAGGCTTCGACTTCGCTAGCAGCAACTTCGGCACCATTTTCAGCGGCAATACGCTTATTCGAAATTCCATAGGCAAGCGTCACGTTCGCATTCGGTTCAAGCGTCTTGAGTTCTTCGGCAGATGCCTTGCGGCCACCGCTGCCATATGTGCAGAACGGCACCACCACCTTGCCGCCCAAGTCGTTAGAATCGAGGAAGGTGTAAATGGGCGGAGCAAAAGTTCCAAACATAATCGGGTAGCCCAGGTAAACCGTGTCGTACTTGTCCAATTCCACCTTCGCATTTTCAAGGGCGGGCCACTGTTTGCTATCACGCTGCGCCTTCACCGCGGCAATGGTGCTGTCGTAAGTCGAAGGATAAGCAGTCACCAGCTTTAATTCCACGGCATCGGCGTTCTTTGCCTTCGTGAAGATTTCGGCAAGCTTTTTAGTCGCACCATTCTGCGAAAAGTACACCACCACCGACTTGGTAGCGGGCGCCACCACTTCGACAGGTTCCGCCTTGGGCTCCGGTTTGGATTCCTTCTCGTTGCAGGCAGTAAACACCATCGAGGCCGCCAATACAGACATGGCAGCAACAGTCAATTTGAAATGATGGAACATTGTGTTCTCCTATTTAGCTTTTAGCCTGTTCCGGCGCAACGCCGTTTGTGCCTTCTGCAGCCGTTTTCGTTGCAGCAGCATCCGCATTAGAGCTTTCTTCTGGCGGCGGTGCCAGCTTAGTTCTTGCGCCGTAAAGTCTTTCAGAAATATGCGTGAAGGTTTCCACGATATCCGGGTCAAAATGTTTACCCGCACCTTCCACAATAATCTGCATGGCCTTTTCATAAGTGAACGGTTTCTTGTACACGCGTTCAGCCACAAGAGCATCGAACACGTCGGCCACAGCCATGATTCTTGCTGACAGCGGAATATCTTCGCCCTTGATGCGCGTCGGGTAACCCGAGCCATCCCACTTTTCATGGTGGTAATGCGCCATATCGATCGATTCGTTCAAGTAATCCGCATCAATGGTATCGCCTGCATCTTCGACCATCTTCACCAAGATTTTCCAACCTTCGGTGGTATGGCTCTTCATGATGGTGAATTCTTCGTCAGTGAGCTTACCCGGCTTATTCAGAATCAAGTCAGACACGGCAATCTTACCGATGTCATGCAACGGAGCGGCACGCTTGAGTTTTTCGATGTAGGCATCCGTGAGCACATCGACAAACTTGCCTTCAGCCTTGAGCTGACGTGCAATCGCTTCCACGTATTCAGCCGTCTTCTTAATATGGTTACCCGTGCTCTTGTCGCGCGCTTCAACCACTTCAGCGAATTCCATAATAATGACTTCCTGCATGCGCTGAATTCGTTCGTTCTGCGCTTGCACTCGCTGGATAAAGTTGTAAGTGTCGCTCGCCATCGTGTAGATGGATTCGTACAGGTGCTCAATTTCGTCTCTCGTGCGTACCCCGATTTTTCCGAGGCGTTCCACGCTGTCGCGAATGCTTTCGAGGTCCACCTTTTCGGTTTCAAGCATGCTGGCACGAGTCGTGTTGGCAGCAATCTTCATGGCTGCCAAGGACATCTGGTTCATGGGAATCACTACGCCACGCTTCACGAGTTCAAGCACGATACTCATGATGATAATTGAAAGTCCGAAGAACAGCGAAAGCATCTTGATAAAGAAGATCGCTTCGTCGCGAATGATATTTTCCATCGAGATATCAGCCGCAATATAGGCAACCGTCTTATTCGACGAATTGCGGATCGGTCGATATACGGTCAACAACCATCCGTACTTGTCATCCGAGATAATCGGTTCAATCTCGCCGCCGGCCAAAAGAGTCGACAAATACGGTTCAAAACTCGGATCGAATTCCACAACATCGCCCGGAGAACCTCCCGGTTCGCCATCGGTATCCAAGTCAAACACGACATGGCACCCGTCCTGACGAATCTGGTACACGTACAGGTACTTGGTCTGCGGGAAGCTTTCGCGAATAGAACCAAGAACCGTCCGCACAAAACCGTAGTCATCCACTTCGTAGCCACGGTTGATGTAATCCTCGACCTTTTCAGGATTAATCACGGTCGACGCCGCCTTGGTCACACCTTGTGCAATACTGATAAAGCTATTGACGGAGTTTTCGCGGTACAAGAAAAAGCCAATCGTACAGGCGAGGCCGCCCAAAAGAACTTCAGCCGCAATCACCATGTAAACCACCTTGCGCAGCAAGGAAGTGCGGACCATCTTTTTCATGACATCGTTGCTGTTGACGCGCAGGAACACCCTATTCAAGTGGTTCTTGATAAAGCGGGGAATAAAGCGGAAAAGGAACACCGCAAAAACAACGACAACACCCTTGTCAAAGAAGTCGATAACGATGTCTGCCCAAAGCTGCGAAGTAAATTTGCTCCAGCCAAGGACTTCGTGGAATGCAATCGAGAACGGAGCCGAAATGCCTTCGCCAAAATTGAATCCGTACAGGAAATAGGTAAATACAGATCCGATTCCGCCGCCGATCAAGGCAAACGAAAGGATCACGACAAACAGGCGCGGAATGTTCTTGAAAAAGCGCTGGTGGTAAAAGAATGTTGCAAGGGCTGCAATAAAAATACTGATCACCCCGTAGAACATGGTCACGGGGTCCGAAATACCGTTAATCGCATTCGAGGTAAAACCGACTATAACCGCAGGAAGGTTGCCGCCTAGCATCGCGGTTAAAATTGTTCCCAAGCAATCCAAGAAAAGCGGCAAGTGCAAAGCAATCGCTATTTTCGCAGGAATGATATTCAGCAACAGGCCTGCTGCAATAAGCATCAAGACGCTTTTTAAGCTAGAGCCGTTTTCGAAATCAAAAAACTTTTTGAGAGCCGTTTTCATTTGACCCAATACATCCTTCTTAATACTCTTAAAATAAATAAAAAAAGGACTCTCACGAGTCCTACTTTATAATTTCCACTATTTTTTTGTTGTTTGTGGCCCCTGAAACCACCGAAACATCGCGTTTATGCACATGAAAATGTTCGGCTAGGAGTTCGCAGATGGCTTCGTTCGCCGCTCCATCTACCGGAGGAGCCTTGACTTCGACCTTGTAGCTTCCGTCCGGGAGCTCGGTCACGCTTTCGCGTTTGCTCCGGGCATGTACCTTGATGTTTATTCGCATAAAGTACTAAGCAAGCACGTTTCCCGGGGCAGCCGGGCGAGCCTTCAGCTCTTCCTGCATGCGCTGGTCATTTTCCATGGCCGTCAAAAGTTCTTCCTGGCCTCTGATCAAGGCGCGGCAGCGGATGAAATAGTTTGTACGTAACTGCTTGAGCTGTTCGATTTCCATGCGGAGCTCTTCGGCCTCTTTCTTGGTGGACTCCACCTCGCGGACCGCTCTTGCCTTTGCTTCGGCAACGATAATTTCGGCTTCCTTTTCGGCGGTGGCCTTAACTTCGTCAACCGTCTTCTGCATGGTGACTACGGCATCTTGAATCGTCTTTTCAATCTGGCGGTAGTAATTCACGCGCTCTTCGGCAACCTTCAGACGTTCCGTAAGGTCAGTCTTGTCTCTGGACATCTGTTCGAAAGCGTTGGCAGCTGTTTCCAAAAATGCCTTGACTTCTTCAGGATCGATTCCATTGAAATTCTTCTTGTGGAAGCTCTGATTTCGGATATCCAGTGGTGTAAGTTCCATACTAAAACCTGCAAAAAAATGAGTATTTGCCGTTTTGGGCGTCAACTGAAATATAATAACTTGCCGCCTGAGGTGGCAAAGACATTAAAAAATAAGCTATAAAATGCCGTTTTACGTATACTAATTTACACATAATGGAGTATATTTGAATTATAGCGTTTATGATCAAGTTTCTAAAGGACTTTTGGGGAGCGCAAGATACACTGGAACGAAAAATGTTCTGGTCGATCTTGGTGGTTGTTACCGTAGTGGCAACCTGCTCTGCCATCTTTACCATTTACGAGGGACTGAACTTCTCGGCGTCCCTCGCCAGTCTCGGCTGTGCCGTGCTTTGTTTCGTGATAGCCTTTGTCGCCGTAAAGACAGCGCTCTATAACCAGTGTTACCTGGTCATGTGCTGCGCGCTCAGCTGTTTTTTAATGCCCATGCTGTTCTTGTTCTGCGGCGGTATCACAAGCGGCATGCCGCTTTACTGCATTACCTCGCTTGCACTGATTGCCTTTGCGACTCGCGGAGCCGCCAAAAGAATCTCCTTTTTTATTTCACTGATAGTCCAAGCAGCAACCATCTATATATCGTGGAAAAACCCAAACGTCGTATTTGTAGAACTGGACCGCGACGGAGCCTACCTCGACATTCTGGTAACGCACATTCTCACGGGCATTACACTCTTTGCAGTCGGTTCGTTCTCACTGATATCGTATGTGCAGGAACGCGAGAAAAGAGAAAAGCTTGTCGCCCAGCTGGACTACCTGTCGGTCAGGGATTCCCTTACCGGCCTTTACAACCGCAGGTACTTGCTCAAGTTCCTCGAAGAAACTGTCTGGAAACACCGCAACGAATACTTTATCGCCATGTTCGACTTGGATAATTTCAAACAAGTTAACAGTAAGTACGGACACACCTTTGGTGACACCGCCATTTGCACCATAGGCAAGCTCATTCAAAAGAGCGAAGACGAAACATCCGGCGAAATCGTCACCCGTTTCGGCTGCGAAAAGTTTATCTACCTCATCAACGCCGGTTCCGAAGTCGAAGCCTATGCCAAGGTAGAATCCATACGCAAGGCCGTTCGTCAGGTTCGCTTCGAAGAACATCCGGAACTGCAGCTTACAATTAGCGGCGGACTCCTCCCCTGCAATTCAAAATCGGCATCCGATGTCAAGCAGTTGCTATTCCGGGTAGACGAGCTTGTCGTTTCGGCAAAGAATCAGGGCAAAAACCAGATTCGCAACATGGTGGAAAACTAGAGATTTTCTATCTTTACCTCTGAAAAAAATTTAAGAGGTCCATTATGACATTTGAAGAGATGTTCGCACTGGCTTGCCAGCGCAAAAAGGATATGCCCGAAGGTAAGGGCACTACGGAACTGTTCAAGAAAGGCCCGCACGGCATCGGCAAGAAACTTGTTGAAGAAGCCGCCGAAAGCTGGATGGCAGCACGCTTCGAAAGCCGCGACGCCCAGTGCCTCGAACTTTCCCAGGTGCTTTACTATGTGGCCGTAATGATGGCCGAAAAAGGTCTCACCCTCGAAGAAGTGTACGCTAAACTATGATTAAGGTAGCTCTCCCGAATAAGGGCATGCTCTTTGAGCCTACCCAGGAACTTTTGAAGGCTTGCGGTTACAAGGCCACCAAGCCCTACAAGACTTTGACCCAGCTCGACACCAAGAACGGAATCGAATTCTTCTTCTTGCGCCCGAGCGACATCCCGATGTACGTGGGCCGCGGCATTATCGACGCCGGCATCACGGGTATCGACTTTAACGCCGAAGCCAAGAGCCCGGCAGTCAAGGTTCTCGACCTGCCCTATGGCGCCTCCAAGATGTGCGCCGCAGTCCCGAACGAAAGCCCGGTGCAGTCTCTTGACGAACTCAAGAACGCAACGATCGCCACCAGCTTCCCGCACATTGTCGAAGGCTACTACAAGAAGGACATGAACTTCGTGGTGCTCGAAGGCGCCGTCGAAATCTCGGTGAGCCTCGGCGTGGCAGATGCCATTGTCGACGTGGTCGAAACCGGTACAACGCTCAAGCAGGCTGGACTTCGCATTGTGGGCGAACCGCTCTTCCGTAGCAACGCCGCCCTCTTCTGCAACCCGCAGAAGACCGAACTCGAAGAAGTCAACACGCTGATCCGCCGCATCCAGGGCAAGCTTGTCGCTCAGACATACATGATGATCGAGTACGACTGCCCGGCTGAAATCCTCCAGAAGGCATGCGAACTCACTCCGGGCCTCGACGCCCCGACGGTGACCAAGCTGCACGGCCGCGAATGGTATGCCGTGAAGGCCATGGTCCCGCAAGAAGAAGCAAACGCCATCATGGACAAGCTTTGGGACGTCGGTGCACGCAGCATCCTGCTATTCGGTATCAAGAGCGCCCGTATTTAAGACATGCAAACACTTGCTTACTTAGCACGCCAGCCTATCCTCGACCGCGAGGGTAAGATTTACGCGTATGAGCTCTTGTTTCGCGACTCGCCCGAAAGCGACATCGCAATCATTGCAAGCGACGTACTTGCCACCGCGCAAGTGCTTGAAAACGTGCTGAACAATATCGGCATCGAACGCCTGATCGGAAACAACAAGGCGTTCGTGAACTGCAGCCGCAACATGCTGCTCGACAACCTGTTCGGGCTTTTGAACCCCAAGTACTTCGTACTCGAGGTTCTCGAAGACGTCGAAGTCGACGAGGCGATCGTCAAGGCCGTCCAGCGCTACAGGGCACTGGGATTCGAACTGGCGCTCGACGATTTCATCTTTAACGACGAATTCATCACGCGCTTCAAGCCGCTATTCCCTTACGTCAGCTACGTCAAGATGGACGTGGTCGACAACTCGCAAGAGTCCATGAACGCAGCCGCCATCTTCTTCAAGACCATGGGCATCAAGCTCCTGGCCGAAAAGGTGGAAGACGAAGCCACGTTCAAGCGCTGCGAAGAAGTGGGCTACGACTACTTCCAAGGGTTCTTCTTTGCAAAACCCGAACTGGTGACCGGCCGTAAAATCGACGCGACCTCGGCAACGCTTCTGCAGCTGTTGCTCCGCATCAAGTCGAGACCCAGCCTCGAAGACATGGTTGAAAGCATTTCCAAGCACGAAGACATCGCCCAGAACCTGCTCCGGTTCGTGAACTCCGACTCGGAGACCAGGCACAGCCGTATCGACTCCGTCAAAGACGCTATCGTGTGGGTCGGCATGCGCCGCATTCAGGAATGGCTGATGCTCATGCTTTACGCCCGCCCGGAACTCGGCATGAGCCCGCAGGCATCGCCCTTGTTCCAGAACGCAAGCCACCGCGCGAAGTTCATGGAAAGCCTCGCCCGCTGTATCGACGAAAACAACGACGACTTCTGCGCAAAGGCATTCATGGTGGGCCTCATCAGCCGTATGGACGCTTTGGTGCGCGCCCCGCTCGAAACCATCTTGCCGGACGCCCCTGCCGACGACGAAATGCAGGACGCCCTCCTCAACCGTACGGGCCGCCTCGGTACACTACTCCGCCTGGCCGACGCCGTGGAACTCGACGACCGCGAATCCATTCAGGCATGCCTCAAGGAAGAAGGCCTCCATTTCGCACAACTGAAACTCTGCATCAACGAATCCTATAGTTTTGCCAATGAACATTGAACCGCAAAGTCTTGAAGCGTTAATCGGGGAATTTTCATCGCTCCCCGGAATCGGACAGAAAACTGCCCGTAGACTTGCGTATCATATTCTTTCTAAAAACGAAGGTGATGTAGAACGTTTCTCGGCAAACTTGCTGAACGCCAAAAAGAACGTTCACCCCTGCCCGCGCTGCTACGCCTTTACCGACGAGGACCTTTGCCCCGTTTGCAAGGCAAGGCCCGACTCCAAGTGCATTTGCGTGGTCGAAAAGAGCTCCGACATTGTTCCCTTTGAACGTTCGGGCATTTACAAGGGCACTTATTTTGTCCTTGGCGGCGTGATTTCACCCTTGGACGGCATTGGTCCCGAACACCTGCACCTGCCCGAACTGGTAAAGCGCATTAAGGACGAAGGCATCGAAGAACTTATATTTGCATTAGGTTCTAGCCCCGAAGCCGACAGTACAGCCCTCATGCTCGACCACATGCTGGCAGGCGTAAACGTCAAGCGCACGCGACTGGCTCGCGGAATCCCCATGGGTTCGGACCTTGAATTTGTTGACGAAGTCACCATGCTCCGCGCATTCGAAGGGAGAGTCAGCTTATGATCGAAAAAACACCGAAAGGGACAAAGGCGAATTTACCGCCTAAAACGGTTCACCATGGCCCTGTCATGGTGGGCGACTACAAGATTGTCTCTGCAGAATTTGTCAAAGGGTCAACAAGCATCAAGCACCTTCCCGAAGAACGCTTGCCGCAAATTGCCTTCCTCGGACGCTCCAATGTGGGCAAATCTTCGCTCATGAATGCCCTGATGGGCAGAAAAGACTTGGTAAAAGTGGGCAGAACCCCCGGAAAAACCCGCGAATTGAATTTTTTCAAAGTCAACGGACGATTTTTTCTAGTAGATTTACCAGGTGTAGGCTTTGCAAAAGTCAGCAACGCCAAACGCGACCAAATGGCAGACTTTATCCGCGATTATGTGGAAAAGTGTAAAGACCTGAAAGGTCTCGTATACTTGGTAGACGTGCGTCACGGAGGCCACGCCATCGATATCGAGACGGTCGAAGCCATTCGAGCCAGCGGTTGCCCCGTGCTGATTGTCGCAAGCAAACGCGACAAGGCGAACCAGTCGGAACTTGCAAAAGGACTCCGCAGCATCAAGGAAAAATTCGGGCTCGACCAGAATCCCTTGAGCGTGAGTTCCTTAAAGAAATTCGGACTCGGCGACTTGTGGCACCAAATTTTGGAAGCGATCGAGCAGAAAAATGAGAGTACGGAGCCCTAGAAACTGGCAACGATTCACACTCCCCGCAAAGGTATTTCATTTGCTGGGTCTGTTCTTGTTGCGCCGTCCTTTCGGACAACAGATTGCCTTGTTCTGCAGAGCCGTCTCTAGTATCTTCTCTAAAAACCGCAGTTTAAAAGCCGACTCCCGTAACATCATCATGCAGACGTTTTTTACGGCAGTCGAAATTTTCCCGATTCTTTTTGTCGTGGCAACCTTATTTGGTGCCGTTACCATTATCGAAGTGCTTTCGATGATGAGCAAGATGGGCTTTGCCGACTTTGTAGGAAACATGATTGTGGTGGTCGTCATCCGCGAACTCGGCCCTATTCTCACGGCATTCTTGATTGCAGGTCGAAGCGGCTCTTCGCTAACCGCCTACATCGGGAGTATGGTCATCAACTACGAAGTCGACGCGCTTGCCACCATGGGCGTCAACCCGATTCGTTTCTTGGTCATGCCGAGTTTGATCGGCGGCTGCATCGCCATGCTTATCATGAATGTCTTCTTTAGCGCAAGCGCCATTTGCGGCGGATTCATTCTTACCAAGTGCGCGATATTCATGAGCGGTATGAGCGGCGTCATGCAAAGCGAAATGTCCAACATTCAGCTGACCTGGTCTTACCTGAGTGACGAAATCCTGAAAGCCATTACGCTCGAAGACTTTATCTTCCTTATTCTGAAGCCCCTTGTCTTTGGCGCCATTATTACCACCAACGCCTGCTACCAAGCCTTGAACATTCCCCGCGATGTACGCCAGGTCCCCAAGGCTGTTTCGCGTTCCGTGATCAAATCTTTCCTGTACATTGTCGTTGCTGATGTGATTATTTCGATATTCTACTTAGTGGACTACATGAACAACCTTAACCAGCTGATCTAATGTTTGACGAAGCCTTAAGTCTAGATGATATCCATCTCGCCTATAGAGACCTTGCAGGAGCAATGTTCTCTAAGCCGAGAATTTTAGGGTATTTCAGAGGCATCGAAATGGACCCGCAAAAGGAACTGTTCTCGAACGTGTACCTTAAGGTTAAGCGCGGTGAAACCATTTGCATTGGAGGACCTTCAGGTCAGGGAAAGAGCGCACTTCTTAGAGTCATTGCCGGACTTACACGCCCTACCCGCGGAAACATCTACTATTTCGGCGAATACCTTCCGCCCGAAAAGTTGACCGCCCTGGAAGTCGCGAAGCGCCAAGTAGGCATGGTGTTCCAGAACGGAGCCTTGATTTCAAATTTGCGCGTACGCGACAACATTGCCATGCCGCTCCGCTACCACAAAATGGGCACCCCAGCAGAAATTGAAGAAAAGGTCAACATGGCCATGGACTTGATGCGTGTACGCGAAGAAGCCGACTTGTTCCCGCACATGCTCAGTATGGGCATGCAAAAGCGTGTGGCCATCGCGCGCAGCTGGGCTATGGACCCGAAGCTTTTGCTGATGGACGAACCCACAGCAGGTCTTGACAACTACAACCGCCGTAATTTGCTGCCGCTGATTGACAACATGCGTACCTTGTTCAAAACGACAATCATTATCGTGACGCATGACCTTATGATTTCGAAGGAACTGGACTGCAACATTTGTTTCTTGCACCGCAAGACACTCACGGAGCCCAAGCCCTTTGATTACTGGCTCAACACCGATAGCGAAATTTCTAGAGAGCTGTTCCGCGACCTGAGAAATAGCGGCTAGCAAAAAGATGTGAGATGTGAGATTAGAAATGAGTAATGAGAAATTGAACATCCCACATTAAGCATCACACATTGCACATATACAACCCATAGGCTTTTAAAATATGTTCCTTCCTTTACCTGACGACTTTCATGCGCACCTCCGCCAGGGCGAATTGATGCCCGGTTATGTGCGCGACTTGGTTCAACAATTTGGCCGCGCCATCATTATGCCGAACACGGTGCCCGCGATGACATCTGCCAAGGCGATTGCCGATTACAAGGCGCAGATCTTGGAAGCGGCAAAGGCCGTGCGCCCGGATTTTGTTCCGCTCATGACATTCAAGCTGAACCCGAATTACACCGAGCAAGATTTGAAGGACATGATGGCGGTCGGCGTTGTGGCGGGCAAGTATTACCCCGCCGGCGTGACCACCAACAGCGCCGACGGCATCAGCGATTTCGAAGGCATTTTCCCGGTGGTCGCCATGATGGAGCATCTTGGCCTTGTGCTGTGCGTGCACGGCGAAGAACCGGGTGAATTCTGCCTGGACCGCGAGCCCGCCTTTATCAAGCGCGTCGAAACCTTGGCCGAAAAATTCCCGAAGCTCAAAATCGTCTTCGAACACTTGAGCTCGGCGAAGTCGGTCGAGGCAGTCAAGCGACTCCCCGCGAACGTGGCCGCCACCTTCACGGTGCACCACTTGATGATGACGCTTGACGACATCGTGGGAGACGCCTTACGGCCGCACCATTTCTGCAAGCCGCTCCCGAAGCGGCCGGAAGACCGTGCCGCCATTCGCGAAGCCGCCTTCAGCGGCAACCCCAAGTTCTTTCTCGGCACGGACTCTGCGCCGCACCAGCTCGGCAAAAAGGAATGCCCCTGCGGCGCAGCAGGCGTCTACAGCGCCCCGGTCGCCATCCCGCTCTTGGTCCAAGAATTTGAACGGGCTGGCCACCTTGACAAGCTCCCTAATTTCATTGCCGGCTACGGCGCCGACTTTTACGGCCTTCCGCGCACGACCAAGCAGATCGAAGTCGTCCGCGAAAAGTGGACGGTGCCCGCCATCGTAAACGGCGTGGTCCCTCTCGCCGCCGGGCAGGAACTCGACTGGAAGCTCGTATAATTTTTATATTTGCGCCATGCCTTCCGATTCTCGCAAATACCTTGTTGGCCTTGTAGGCCCAGACGTTCTCGAAGCCGCCGAAAAGGACTTGTTCCACCCGGTGCGTCTCGACCTCGACAATTGCGACGCGATTGAAATCCGCTACGATTTCTTCGACGAATCGGAATGGCCCACGCTCTCCGAAAGAGTCCGCCACATCGTCGACAATAAAATCCAGATTGGCACCATCCGCTTACAGCGCGACGGCGGCAAATTTCCCGACGCCCGCGCCGTAGAACGCCTAGAACTCTGGAAGCGCATCCTTTCGGGCAAGCAAGTTCCCGAATGGCTCGACCTCGAACGCGACTGCCTAAGCGATTTCAAGGCCTTAAACGATATGGCCTACCCCATAGGTGTCAGCCTGCTCATCTCGGAGCACAACTTCGTGCGTATTCCGACCGACATGGAACTCGAAACCTTTGCTGCAGACATCAAGCGCGTAGGCGCCCAAGGGCTAAAGATTGCCGCAATGAGCAATTCCGACAGTGACTGCGACCGCCTGTATAAGTTCGCAAAAAAATACGGCAAGAAGTTCCAACTGTTCGCCGCCTTCGGCATGGGCGAAACAGGCCGGGTCAGCCGTCTTTGGTCATTGAACGAAGGCGCCAACCTCACCTACGGTTCTATCGGCCATTCCGAGGCTCCGGGCCAAATCGAAGTCTCCGTGATGCGCCGCGCCCTCGATCAAACCGAAAATTTGCACTCCCAGATGGAAATTTTGGCTTTTTTGGAGCAATTCTAGTCATTTTTGATATTTTTTCGTTTCAAAGGGCATATTTTTGTCCAAACGGCGCATTTTTTTGCTAAATATCCATATTGAAAATTATAAAAGGAAGTAACCATGCGCCTTTCCGAAAGGTTTGTCGACAATTGCATTCTGATTAACTCCAAGAGCACGTCCAAGGAACAAATCCTGAACGAACTCGTGGATACGCTTTGCAGTGCCTACAAATTGGATCACCGCAATGAAATCTTTGATGCCGTCTGGACTCGCGAACAGAGCCGTTCCACCGGTATCGGTTGTGGACTTGCCGTTCCGCACGCCAAGATTGACTGCGTAGACCGCATGTGCATGGCCGCAGCCACTATCGAAGGGGGCCTCGATTTCGCCTCGTTCGACGGCGAACCGGTTTACCTGATCATTTTGATCGTCAGCCCGGGCAACACCGTGGGCCCGCACCTCAAGGCTCTTTCCTCCGTCAGCCGTCTTTTGGCCGATGGCGGCGTCCGCAAGGACCTGATTGCCTCCAAGGATCCGGCCGAATTTCTGACCATTCTCCGCGCTGCCGAGGACAAATACCTCTAATCCCCTTGACAGGCCAGAAAAAGTTTTCTATAATTGCGCCTACCTTGGACGGTTAGCTCAGTTGGTTTAGAGCGCTGCTTTCACACGGCAGAGGTCACTGGTTCAAATCCAGTACCGTCCACTAGAAAGGCTTCCTACCCCGGAAGTCTTTTTTGTTTTATACACTTCGGGCAAGTAATTTTGTTATCTTGTCTCCACAACGCAACTTTTTAAAGCCTGTAGGCATCTAAAAGGCATGATTAACACCAAAGTCCTCATTAATGCATTCTTCGCTATGGCCGCCTTGACGACGGTTTTTGCCGAAGGCACCTGGACCTTAGAAGACTGCCTCAAGCAGGCCAAAAAATCTAGCTTAAAGCTTGAATCCGCAAAGCTCCGCGAGCAGTCCGCCGACATTTCCATTAAACAGGCCAAGTCTAGCGGCGGTCCTACCGTAAGCGCAAGCATCCAGAACACGCTTTACGACCACCCCTACGTTTATAACGAAGACCACTACCGCTTAAACCTCGGTATTTCCGGCTCCTATACTCTGTGGGACGGTGGTGCCACGAGCCTGAACGTAGAATCCAAGACGCTCACTAAAGAAGCGACTGTCCTTGCCACCCAGCAGACTGAACGCAGTGTCCAAGAAAGCGTGCTGAACGCCTACATGAGCCTCTTGGCCGCAAGCGAAAACCTGCGCACGGCAGACGCCTCGGTGGAACTTGCCCAGGCCGAATTCGAGCACTACAGCAAGCTTTACGAAGCAGGCTCCATTACCAAGAAAGATTTGACCCAGTCGCAGTCCAACGTACTGCAAAAGCAGACCTCGCAGCTCACGGCCCAGCTCTCTGTGAGCACCGCAAAGACGACTCTGCGCCAACTTCTGGAACTTGACGACAACACGGAATTCCAGATTTCCGCTCCCGAATCAAATATCGAAAGCCCCGATTCTCTCGAAGCGCTCCCGACATTCGAGCAACTGAAGGCCGACGCCCAAAACGCACACCCTGGACTCAAGTCCGATAGCGTGTCCGTACGCGCCGCCCAAAAGAACACGCAAGTCGCCGGAAAGGGCAACTCCATTACCGTGACCCTCGGCGCCAATTCCAGTACAGGCTTGCAGGCCTGGGAATCCAAGGCTTACAAAGACCAGCTCAAGTACGGCTGGCAGAATTCCATTACGCTCGGCATCAACATTCCGATTATCGATGGCGGCGCCACCGCAAGCAAAGTCTTGCAGGCCCAAGTCAACGAAACCGAATCGCAGGTCAGCCTCAAAGAAGACTTGAAGACTCTTGAAAACAATCTCGAAAAGCTCTACCTGAACGCCATGAGCGCCGACATGCAATGGAAGGCCGCAATCCTCCAGGTGCAAGCCGAATCCGAAGCGCTCACCGTAGCCGAAGAACAGCGCAACGCAGGCGCCCTCACCTACACGGATTTCTTGACCCAGAAGAACAATCTCGAAAAAGCCCAGATCACGCTCACCAACGCCAAGTACACGAGCCTGCTTTCGCGCAAGCTCCTGGAACTTTATCAGGGCAAGCTGGATAATTAATTGTTCCGGTCAAAACGGAACACGTGACGGTTGTAGTTAGAAGTCAGCAGATAGCATTTATCTTCTTGCACCGTCATGAACATATTGACAAAGTACATGCGCAAATCGGTCACGCGCTGTTCAAAGTCGGTCAAGTCCATCAAGACGCCATCATCTTTAATGACCAACGTCAAGTTATCGGGTTTCAAGTTCACGTCGATTTCGACAAAGACCTTCTTGCCCTTGTTCCGTTCGTAAACCACCATTCCCAATTCTTCTAGAATCAGCATGGCCTTGATTCTAATGTCCCCGCTCACGCCGCGGTGAGTCAAGAGCTTGCTGATACTGTTTCGGTAAAGAATCAGGTTCTTGGGCGTAAGTTCCATGTCATGCATGAACCAGTAATTTTCGATCGAGAATTCCTCGAGTTCAAGCGGAAAATGCCTCTTGCCATGAATCAGCAAATGGATGGCGACACTCGCGCCAAGCGCCACATAGGGCGCGACACCGAAGGCGCTCCACATGGCCTGTTCGCCCACGAAGGCATGTATGCCGAGAACACCCGCGAAGGGGCAAATGAACATCACCAAAGAAATAAAGAGGAACGAAAGCAGCGGCTGTTCATGCACATGATAACTGGCGTAAGTCTTGACCAAGGCGAGCGGGAAAAGCCCCACCGCACAAGCGCGAATTGCAAACACGGTTTCATCGGCAAGCGTCTCAGAATGAATGCCGAACAGCTGCGCCATGGCAGGTGCAAAAATCACCAGGAACGCCGTAAAGAACACTCCTTCCTTGAGAAGCGCCCAATTGACAAACTTCATGGTCTGCAAAATGCCCTTGCCGTTCCGTTCGCCGCGGTATATATTGATGAGCGGTTCTGCCGCAAGCCAGATTCCGTTGAATATGACACTCACCTCAACGATTTCGTACACAATAGAAAGTACAGTCAACTTTTCTACAGCGAAGTGTTCCACAAAGTAGAAGTTCAACAAGGCGGTCAACAAAGAAAAATAAAGATACTCGCAGGCCTCCGCCATGCTTAAGCGGAATGTGCGTCCCACGTCAGCAATCTTGAAATGCCATACAAAGCGAAGGCTGTTGTTCTTCCTGAAAAAATGCAGGCAAAGTACCGCGATACTGAGCACAATCGAAAGCAAGGTACCAAGCGCAATTCCCGACATGCCCATGCGTGTGCAGAACAAGCAAGAAAGCACTACGTTTCCTACAAGAAGCACGGCATACGATGCATTGCAAATTCTGGTATCGCCATCGGCAAAAATCATCTCTTGCAAAACGTTGCAGAGCGGCATGAAAAATGCGATTCCTAGGAACCAGACATAAAATTCGTCGACATACTGCAGCAGTTCCGGATCCACGTGCATAAAATGGAACATGAATCCCTTTCCAAAAGTAAAGAGAACCACCATCAATATTCCGACCGCAAACGCCAACAGAACGCTCTGTCCAAAGAACCTGTTTGCGCGATCCCGGTCCATACGGCCAAGTTCTATAGAATAGCAAGCGAGGCTCCCCACGGCCACAAGCGCATTCAAGAAAAAGATAAACGAAAACAGGGGCGAAAAAAACGAAATGGAGGCAAGCGCCTTTTCACCAAGAAACTGGGCCGCTATAATTTTATCAATAAAAACGTTCGCGATTTCGGCACATACCGAAATCGATGCCGTCAGGAGCATGGCGCGAAACCGCTGCCCGGAGAATGTCTTTTTGATAAGCATCCATCCCTAATTTAAAAAAAAATGGGCAAATTCCAAAAATAAACACGCGATGTTGCGCCCTTGAAACAACGGGCGTTTCTTTTTGCACCCAATGTCATGCCGGGCTCTCCTTTTCGTACCCAATAAGGCACTTTCCACCTCCACAGCAAAAACATCTGCGAAATTGGCACGCCTTTTGCTATTAGGTGGGTGTAAACAAAAAAAGGGTGCCAAGCCGAGGCAAACCGCCAAAGATTGGACCCACATCCAAAGAGGTTAAAATTATGACACAGTTTATTCCGAGCACTTTCTACGGTATCCAGAACTTCCTTGACAACTTGAACGCCTGCAACGCCCAGAACGAATGCAGCTACACGCCCAAGGCCGACTACTATGAAGTCGACAACGGCTTCATGCTTGAAGTGGAACTCCCGGGCGTTAAAAAGGAAGACTTGGACATCCAGGTCGAAAAGAACATCATCACCGTCAAGGCAACGCGTAACCGCAAGGAAAGCAAGTTCACTTACGAGCGCAGCTTCCGCCTGGCCGACGATATCGACACCGAAAACATCAAGGTATCCCTTGAAAACGGCGTCTTGTCGTTCGCCTTGTCAAAAAAGCAGACCGCAGCCGCCCGTAAATTGACGATTGACTAAGCCTAAAAATCCCTCAAAAATACGCGATTTTGCCCCCTAAAAAGGGCAAAAATCGTGTAAAAATTTCTCTTTTTCATCATGCTCCTTCCCCAAAAAGGCCCCGAAAGGGGTCTTTTTGTGTAAATTTTTAGTTATGGACAGTTTGTCAACGAGCCCCAGTAATTTTTCCGGAACAAATCACCCCAAGGAATATATTTTTGGGGTAGAGGGCTAAAGAGTGTTTTGGGCCCAAAAAGGAGTAAGTATGGGAAAGCATTTCTCAACGCTGTTATCGACAGCACTTGTTGCCGCATTGTGCGGCACCGCATCTGCATATACATTGAACGGAACTGTCACCGGTAAAGACGGCAAGGCAATCCAGGGAGCGGACGTAAAGCTCATCAAGAGAAACAAGTCCACCAAGACCGACGAACAAGGTAAATTCACCTTCCAGGAACAGACAATCGGTCTTGCCCAGGCTCGCAGCGCCGGCGGATTCAGCGTCACCAATGGCGTCTTGAACTTCACCCAGAACGGCAGCAATCCGGTTCAGGTCAAGATTTTTGACATGGTCGGCAACCAGGTCTTCGCACAGACCTTCCAGGGTTCCGGTTCCGTGGACCTGAATTCCGTCATTGAAGCCCAGGGCACCTATCTCGCCCGCGTCAAGCTCGGTTCTGCACAAGAAACGATCCGCTTCAACGCTTCGGGTAGCTTCTCGGGTTCTGCAATGCAGAAGCACCAGGCTCTCGCAAGACTTTCCAACGATCAAGACACCTTGATGGTCGCTTTCGAAGGCTATGACACCCTGAAGTCATTCCTCCCGAACCTCGATACGACCGTGAGCATCAAGCTTAATGAAGTCTCTTCTGAACCGACATTCAAGTTCGGTTACGCAATGAAGAACACCCCGACCCCGAGTAAGGGCTGCGGCACGACTTCCAAGCTGCAAAAGACCAAGAGTGTCGAAAACGGCGACCGTTTCGAAATGAGAGTCGGCAGCGACAACCGCGAATACTTCATCACGCTACCGAAGAACTACGACAACAAGAAACCTTACAAGTTGCTCTTTGCCATGCACTGCATGGGCTCTAACGCCGAAGACTTCGTCCACCACTATGCGGACCAGGACCATCCGTCTCCGTACTACGGCCAGCAGAAACTGGATACCGAAGGCAACTACATCTTCGTTTCTCCGCGTGGCGATACCGACGGTATGCCGTGGAGCGTATCTAGCGACAAGGACCACAAGTTCATCGACCAGTTGCTTACGACTCTCGAAGAAAACTACTGCATTGACACCAGCCGCGTGTTCATGACGGGCTTCAGCTTCGGCGCCATGGTCACGAACTCCATGGCCCAGGACATGCAAGACCGCCTGCGCGCAGTCGCTGTCTATGCAACCGCCGACTACAACATCTACTTGCCGAAGAACAAGGGCTTGCCCATCGCCTGGATGGCAGTCCACGGCAAGAATGACGGCACCTGCCAGTACAACCGCGCTCGTGACAGTGCTCTCAAGCGCATCCTCAAGAACAACGGTAAGGCCGATGCAGATGGCAACTTCACCGATGCCAGCGCTGAAAAGCCGAAGGAAGTCGGTGGCAGCGGACACCTCTGCTATGATTTCACAACCGTCGACGAACGCTTCCCGGTCAAGTTCTGCAGCTGGAATGGTCAGCACCAGTGGACCGCCTACGACAACGGCAACTGGCAGAACACCTGGGTGCCCGAAGAAGTCCACAAGTTCTTCGAACAGTTCTAAAATTTCCTACACACACACTCCAACCTCAAGGGCGTACCATCAACGGTACGCCCTTTTGTTGTAGTTTTCGGTAAAAAACATTTTGTAGATAAATCGTCCATAAGCACGGTACATTTCTATGTAACATTCACCCTTTTTCAGATTAATTTATAAGAAGGTCTGGTGAAAAAGGAGTCATGATGAAAACACCTAATCTTTTAACTGCCGCTTGTCTTTTTGCATTATGCGGCTATGCTTCTGCATACACTTTAAACGGCACTGTTACCACTAAAGACGGCAAGGCCATTCAAGGGGCCGACGTAAAGCTCGTCAAGAAGAACAAGGCCACCACCACCGACGAACAAGGCAAATTCACCTTCAAGGAAGAATCGGCCCATTTGAACGCGGTTCGTAGCGCCGGTAGCTTTAGCCTTACCAACGGCATCCTGAATTTCTCTCAAAACGGGAACTCCCCGGTACAGGTCAAGGTTTTTGACTTGGTCGGAAACCAGGTATTCGCACAGACCTTGCAGGGTTCCGGATCCATGGACCTGAATTCCGTCATTGAATCTCAAGGCACCTACCTCGCCCGCGTCAAACTCGGCTCTGCCCAAGAAACCATCCGCTTTAACGCCACGGGCAATTATTCGGGTTCTTTCAAGCAAAACAGAAACGCCCTCATGAAAACTGACGGCGTCGATAAGGACACTTTGAGCGTAGCTTTCGAAGGCTACGATACCGTAAAGGTTTACCTCCCGAATCTCGACACCACCGTCTCGATCAAGATGGAAGAAGCGTCGACTGAAGAAACATTCAAGTTCGGTTACGCACTCGGCAACGCGCCGACCCCGAGTAAGGGCTGCGGCAGCAACTCCAAGTTGCAAAAGGTCAAGAGCGTCGAAAACGGCGACCAGTTCCAGATTCGGGTCGGTAGCGATACCCGCGACTACTTTATCACACTCCCCAAGAATTACGACAATACAAAACCGCACAAGGTTCTCTTTGCACTCCACTGCTACGGCAGCCGCGGCGAAGACTTTGTGCATCACAAAGCAGACTACGACCATCCGACACCGTACTATGGCCAGCAGGTGCTCGACAAGAACGGCGACTACATTTTCGTTTCGCTCGACGCCATTGGCGGTGTCTGGACCAAGGGCCAGGGTGACCACGATTTCTTTGCCCAGACGCTCACCACTTTGAACGATAACTACTGCATTGATACTAGCCGCGTGTTCATTACGGGATTCAGTTTCGGCGCCATGTTCAGCTATTCGCTTATGCAGGACATGCAGAGCCGCGTGCGTGCAGCCGCCACTTACGCCGTAGCCGATTACAACATCTGGCTCCCCGAAGGCAACAACATGAAGAACCTGCCGATTGCCTGGATGAACGTCCACGGCGTGAACGATGGTCGCTGCGATTATAACCGCGCGAAGAACAGCGCCCTCCCGCGCATCCTAAAGCGTAACGGCAAGGCAGACGCGAATGGCGACTTCACTGACGCAAGTTCCGAAAAGCCCAAGGAAGTGAGCGGCAACACCGGCCACGTGTGCTACGACTTTACGACCGTCGACGAACGTTTCCCCGTCAAGTGGTGCAGCTGGCCGGGTGACCACCAGTGGACCGCTCACGATACCGGTAATATGGGCGTGGGTTGGAACTGGGAAAGCACCTGGGTTCCCGAAGAAGTCCACAAGTTTTTCGAACAGTTCTAGAATTTCCTATATACACCTCCTAAAACAAGAACCCGCCGAAATTGGCGGGTTCTTGTTTTAATACTCACAGAAAAAAACTTAAATCAGTTTTTCTACTCTGCTGCAGAGGTCTTCGGCTTCAGCCGCAGTCGGAGCTTCGGCGATCACGCGGATCACAGGCTCCGTGTTGCTGGCGCGCACATGCACCCAGGACTTTTCCTTGCCAAGCCACAGGCCATCGCGTTCATCCATGGTCCAGCCAGCAAATTCTGCCTTGACCTTCGGCAAGATGTCTGCGACCTTCTTGTCGCCAAGTTCAAACTTTTTCTTGGGCATGGCGTAAGACGGATTTTCGGCAACGAACTTTTCCGGGCCGCCGTTATGATGTGCCATCCAGCTAAGCACGAGTGCTGCAGCCACCAAGCTATCGCGGCCGTAGTGGAGTGCCGGCAGAATCACACCACCGTTACCTTCACCACCAATGACGCAGCCCTTTTCAATCATCTGCAGACTCACGTTGATTTCGCCGACCTTGGCGCGGCTGAATTCGCAGCCATACTTTTCGGCAACGTCTTCGTTCATGCGACTTGTAGACAAATTAACGCATACACTACCCTTCTTCTGGCTAAGCACTTCTTCAGTTGCAATAGCGAGCGTGTATTCTTCGCCAATGCTCTGGCCAAGGCCATCGACAAGAGCGCAACGGTCAGCATCGGGGTCCACGGCAAAGCCCACGGCGCAACCGTTATCCTTTACAGCCTTGCGCAAGTCGCCCAAGTTCTCGGGAATCGGTTCAGCACCACGCGGGAACGTGCCATCGGGTTCGCAGTGCACGCGCACCACTTCGCAACCGAGCTGTTCCAACAGGCGCGGCACAATGTAGCTGCCCGCACCGTTCACGGCATCCACAGCCACCTTAAAGTGCTTGGCCTTAATGGCTTCCACATCTACAAACGGAATCTTCAAGGTTCCGTCGACATGCACGCCGTCGGCATCCTTCATGAATTCATACTTGCCCATGCCGCGGTAATCCGGATACTGGAAGTTATCGGCATCGGCCAATTCGAACAACTTCTTCACGTCATCGGGACCCAGGAACAGGCCCTTGTTGTTCAAGAACTTGAGGGCGTTCCATTCCAGCGGATTGTGGCTTGCAGTAATGATAATACCCGCATCGGCCTTCAGTTCGGTCGTGAGGATTTCAACGGAAGGAGTCGTCGAAAGACCGACTTCTACAACATCTACACCCGACAGACGACAGATACCTGCGACAAACTGGCTAATGGCGTCGCCCGTCGGGCGGCTATCGCGGCCGATCACCACACGCTTGGCCTTGGTAATCTGCAAAAAGGCACTCACATGGCTCTTAAGAACTTGAGGGGTAAGGGTATCACCCACGATTCCGCGGATACCCGAAATAGAACGCATTAATTTAGACATGAGTTACTCCAATTTTACCAAAAAGATACAAAAATATTATCTATAATTAAAGAGCTATCGGGTTTAATACAATGAATCCTTTATTCAATCTAGAGAGCATCTACGTTGCAAACATCATCGGCATTATCTTGCTAGCCGTCATGATCGTCTGCAATCTCTGGCGTCTGCAAAGTAAGACTCATGCCAACATGAATCTACTGGCCATGATGTTCCTCACCTTGCTCAGTTGCGTTGCCGACCCGATCTCTTACACCATGAAAGGCCTGCCGGGGCTCCTCCCGAAAATCGCCGTCTACGCCACCAGCACCTGGCTCTTTGCAGCCAACATGCTTTCCGTGTTTTGCTGGAACCGGTTCCTCGCCTACTACCTGAACGGCAGCATGTCCAGAAAGAACCGCCGCATGCTGAACGTGACCGTATCCATCGGTTTGCTTCTTCTTGTCATCAACTTCTTCCATCCCATTGTCTTCTCGATCGACGCAGACAATCTTTACTCCCGCGAAAAGTTTTATTTCTTCTTCTTGATCATCGATTACCTTCTTGTCATCAACAGCCTTATCACTTACTACAAGAGCAAGAGAAACGGCGGCATCCTCAAGTTTTTCCCCATTTGGGTGTACATCGTTCCCATCCTTTTAGGCGGAGTCATCCAATCCCTCTTTTACGGCATCTCCGTCGTTCCAACAAGCATCGCCATTTCGATTGCAGGAATTCTCGCAAGCCTGCAAAACGAAATGATCTACCGCGATGCGCTCACAGGCATTTTCAACCGGGCCTATCTGGACTACAAGCTCAATAAATTCGCAAAGCGCCCGAACAAGCAAAGCATCACGGGCCTCATGCTCGACCTGAACGGCTTCAAGAAAATCAACGACGACCTGGGCCACTCCGTCGGTGACGAAGCCTTGATTGCCACGACAAGAATTCTACAAAGGGCCGTAGGCAGCCACGGAATCGTCATCCGCTACGCAGGCGACGAATTTATCGTCCTCATCAATACACAAGACGACTCCGAGACCCAGACCTATATCGACAGAATACAGAAGCTTTTTGAGAAATACAACCAAGATAGCGAAAAGCCTTACAAGCTAACCGCATCTATCGGTTCACACAAGCTAAACCTCAAAGAAGAAAGCGTCGATAGCTTCATCAATACCATCGACTCCCGCATGTACGAGAACAAGAAGGCCTTTTACGCCTCCCATAGGGTTCTAGACCGCAGAAAGCACTAAAAAACTCTCTTTGTATTACACGGTATCACAAGAACGCGGGTTCTTACATATTTATTACCTTTTTTGCGAAAAAGATATTATATTAAGGGTGGGGAATCGTATGGAACCGACTTTTGAACTTACAGCGGTTTACGCAACAAATATATTCGGGATTGTGTTACTTGCCGTTTTAATGGCAGGCAACGTTTGGCGCTTTCGTGAAAGAGGATCCGAGAACGCCTACCTTCAGCTGTTACTCTTCTTCACGTTCTGTACCTGCGTCCTAGACCCCATTGCCTACACTGCAGACGGTCGCCTTGGAACAATCGCCCGCATCGTCGTTTACGGCGGCAACGATCTTCTATACCTCACCAACATGTTCAGCTGCTTTTTCTGGCTTCTATTCCTTGCAGAGCACTTGAACTTCCGTTTTTCGATCGCGCACCGCAACATTCTCGGTTTCATCGTCGTACTCGGGGTAGTCCTTGTCATCATCAACAATTTCGTCCCGATTATTTTTGACATCTCTGCAAACAATGTCTATACCCGCAGATACTTCTGGATCTACACCATTATAGATTACGGGCTCATGCTGGACAGCCTTATCATCTATTTCATTTGCAAGCACAAGGGCGGTCCTCTTAAATCCTTCCCCATCTGGATTTTCTTCGCCCCGATAATTGCAGGCACTGTCGCCCAATCCCTCTTTTACGGGATCTCCGCCATCTCTTCGTGCACGGCCATCGCAATTGCGGGAGTGTTCTCGTCCATTCACGGCGAGCGCGTCTATAGGGACAAGCTCACCAACGTTTACAATTATGCTTACCTGGCAAACCTTGGCCGCGCCTACAAGAAAAAGAAAGAACTGCACGTCACGGGCATTCTCGTAAACATCAACGGATTCAAGAAAATCAACCACGACTACGGCAGAGTTATAGGCAACAAAGTGCTTGTGCAAATGACCAAGATCTTAAACCGCGCCGTCGGTGAACTCGGGCTCATCATCCGCTATTCCAGCGACGAATTTATCGCATTCATCAACACCACCAACGAAATGGCCGTGAGCATGTGCATTACGCGTATCCGTTCCAGCCTCAACGAGCTCAACTCCTTTAGCAAGTCCTACAAGCTCACCACCTGCATTTGCAGCCAGAGCTACGATCCTTCCAAGAGCATGGACGATTTCATCGACGAAATCACCAGATCCATGGAAGAAGAAAAGACCAGCTATTACACGCAGCTGCAATACAACCGCCGCAATGGCGAATAATCCGATTACTTTAAGGCAGCCTTGATATCGTCAACAGAGTTGGCGATTTTTTGTTTGTTGTTCCAGATACGCATGAAGGTCTTGCCATAGTGTTCGACCACCACGCGGTTATCGAGAATAAGCACCTTGCCAGAATCTTCTTCGGAGCGGATCAAGCGACCAAGGCCCTGACGCAATTCCATGAATGCTTCGGGGACAAAGAATTCCTTGAACGCATTCTTGCCTTCGGCCTTCATCTTGTTGGTGATTCCAGCCACCAGCGGATCCACCGGGTTCGGGAACGGGAGCTTCGGAATCACGAGCAGCTTTAAGGCATCGCCCGGGAAGTCCACGCCTTCCCACAGGCTCTGGCAGCCGAGCAGGCATGCCCCACGAGACTTACGGAACATCGCCACAAGGCCATCCAGGGCGCCGTCGACATGCTGGCACAAGAGCAGTTTGCCCTTTTCGGCAAAGAGCGGAGCGAGGGCCGCCTGCGCCTTCATCATGGCAGACACGCTGGTAAAGAGGACCATCGTATTTTCTTCGACTTCGGGCAGGATCTTTGCAAGCGTATCGTTCACGGCATCGTTATATTCAGGTGCCGAGGGCTTGGGCAAGAACTTTGCGACAACCACCGAGCGGTTTTCATCGTTCTTTGCAGATTCGTTATACACGCGCAAGAACGGAGATTTCTTTCCGCCCGGGGCGTCCATGCCCATCTTTTGCACAAAGTAAGTCAAGTCGCCCTGAACCGAAAGCGTCGCCGAGGTAAATGTGGCAGACTTGATCCACGGATAGAATTTTTCTTTCCAGGTGGAGCTTGCATCGAGCGGGCTTGCATGCAACTTGATGGTGTGCGGGTTGAAAGGTTCTTCCATATAGAAGGCCCAATCTTCGCGGCCCGCCTTGGTAATGAATTCAAAGTCCTGCAAGAAGCGAGAAAGTTCGGTCATGCGGCCGCCCACGTCGCTCAACAAGCCCGAAAGAGCCTGCTGTGCACGCACCGAGGCGGCCAACGTATCGGCAAGCTTGATTGCATTGAGGCCCTGTTCAATGAAGGCGCTCGGGTCGGCTTCGTATTCGGCCAAAATGCCCGAAGTGTAAGTAAAGCCGTTGCGGGTATTTTTCTGCTTTGCAAGTTTCTTGCCAATCTTCATGAAGAATCGGTGCAAAGCCTTTTCGGTTTCAGAAAGCGATTCCGAAAGGTTTACGCAGAGCGCGCGGATTTCCGTTTCTTCGACAGGAAGGCGGCGCTCGATTTCAGCCAACAAGCCATCGCGATTTTCGTTTTCATGTCCCTTCGACGGAACAAGGGTCTTGATGATGTTTCTGAGCGCAAAGAAAGAAATGGTGCGGCCAAATGCCTGGCGGCTCACCTGCGGAAGTCTATGGGCTTCGTCGAACACGATGTGTTCGTAAAGCGGGAGCAGGGCAAAATCGAGGCCCATGTCGGCAAGGAACAGCGAATGGTTTACCAGCACCAAGTTGGAATTCATGGCGCGGCGCTTGGCGGCCAATGCCGGGCACTTGCCGTAATGCGGGCACTTTTCGCCGAGGCAAGACTTAGCAGAGCTAGCAAGCTTTGACCAAAGCACGCGATTGCGGCCCTGGCTAAAGGAATTGCATTCGTTCACGTCGCCCGTTTCAGTCGTAAACACCCACGGCACAATCGCCATAAAGGAATCGCGTTCGTCGTGCAGCAACAGGCTCTGCGGGGCCTTCAAGATTTCTTCGAACTTGCGAAGGCAAAGGTAATTTTCGCGGCCCTTGAGTACGGCCGATTTGAGCTTGCCGTCAAACAGGCTTGCAACCAGCGGAATATCTTTACTCCAAAGCTGTTCCTGCAGTGCCCGGGTCGCGGTGCTTATCACCACGCGCTCGCCCGACACTGCCTTGCAGGCGGCAGACACCAGGTAGGCAAGCGACTTGCCCGAACCGGTCGGGGCTTCAAGCACGCAAAGGCCTCCCTTGTGCATGTTGCGTTCCACCACCGAGGCGTAATCTTGCTGGTTATGGCGGATCTGGAAATTTTCCACCTTCGTTGAAAGGAGGCCGCCTTCCTTAAAGAATTCACTGACACGCGGGGAGCGTTCTTTGGCCGGAGCGTCTTCGAGCGGAACATCCGGCAACTTGTACTGCGGAAGTTCAGTAGCCCCTTCCGATTCGTTCCAGACCAGCGCCCAGTCCGAACCCCTGGCAACCTTCGCCAAGGCATTCACAAGCCACGGGTCCGCACTTGCAATCTTTTCAAGCGCCATCACAAAGAGCTCGCCACACGCAATGGCATCCGGCAAGGCGCGGTGCGCGCGGCTCCGCTCAATGCCCAGTTCCTGCACCAAGGTATCCAGGCGATGATTCGGCACATTCTGGTAGGCAATGCGAGAAACCGTGAGAGAATCCCACACCGGGTGATTATCGAACGAAACACCCACCTTGGCAAAAGTCTGTTTCAGGAACTTGGAATCAAACATCGCATTGTGCGCCACAATCGGCAAGTCCCCAATGAACGAATAAATCTTCTGGGCTACGGCCGCAAAGGGTTCCGCATTTTCAAGGTCAGCGTTGCTGATACCCGTAAGGCTTTCGATAAAGGGGCGAAGCGTTACACTCGTCGGCTTAACCAAATAATCGACCGATTCTCCTTCTACTCCATTTTCAAAGCGAACCAGCGCCACCTCGATGATTTCGTCTTTTTCAAAATCGAGGCCCGTTGTTTCCAGGTCAATTGCAACGAATGATTTCATTTCCATTAGAATCCTCTTAAAAACTTTTTGCCGTCATCGCTACAGCGCAGGCACCACATCAGTCAAGCTGTCCAACACATTTTCACCATTCTTGACTTTCAGCGTATCGTTAATGGCTCGCCACGGAGAACCATAACGGAGCGGGTCCACCGAACCGCCATCCGGCAACATCTTGCCTTCTTCGGGCAAGTAATAATCCATCAGGTAAGCACCTTCAACCAAGTCGCCAAAGCTAAAGCTTCCATCGGCCTTGCAGTTTTCAAAATAGTAGTTCTTGGTTTCTGCAGAAAGCAAGCGCACCACCGTCTTCGCAGAACCGCCCGGAATCTTGCCGTTCAACTTGGCGAGCTTAAGCTTGCTCACCGTTTCAAACTTTTGCAAACGCTGGTACTTGAGTTCTATCACCGTATCGCGTTTTCCGTTGCTGTCGGCAGCGGCAAGGGTCGTATCCATATAGCCCATCAAGAAATTCACCGAAATATCGGTACCCCACGGCGCAGGCTTTTCAACCGCAAAACGCACCGGGTCCATCTGCTTCACCTGAACTTGAGTCGTGTCCTTATTGATTGCGATGTAGAACGTCTGTTCCAAGGAATCGAGCTTGGGTTTGTCAAAGTACACCACCAGCGAATCATCCGGGAACAAGGTCCTCGCCTTGGAATTCGCCCTTACGCCAGCCACCTTCGGCGGGAGCGTATCGCCTTCCATCTTCTTCCATTCCCACTCCACTTCGTTGCGGAGCGTATCGAGCGTGCGGAACAGGGAATCCTTCGCCGCCAAGCAAATGAACTTGTAAAGCACTTCCTTTTTCGGCGCGGGGTCAAAATAGAACTGCGGCCTGTTGGTACTTGAGCCCAGATAAACCAGTTTCGGATAAAGCTTCTTGTTTTCGGGAGATTCCAAGTAGCAATTTGAGGTATCCGTAAAAGCGGAATCGAAGTACACGTTACGCGTAAAGGTCGCCTCGAGAACGTTGGCGTACGGCTGCGTCACCGAAGAAAGTTCGAGCTTGGTCGTATCCATGTCGGCAATGGCAAGCCACAAGGTATCCTTCGTTTCAGCTGTCAATTCCAAGTCACCTGTCCAAAGGCCCACCTGCTCTGTCGAAAGCTCAATCTTTTGGTTACCGTTACCATCCATAAAGGCAACGACGCGGTAATGGCCCGCCTTAAGCCCTGTAAGCGTAAAATGGCCGGCACTGTCTGCGCGCGTCACGTACAGCGGAGGTTCCTTCAAGAGCATCGGTTCCTTGCTCAGTTCCTTCGTTGTCGTATCGCGGTACTTGTCCAGGTAATGCTTGGATTCACGTTCCGCGCCCATCAAAAACAAACCGATACTCGGGTATTCCTTTTTGCGGGCCATGGTCTGGTCCACAAGCACTCGGCCCGAAAGCGTCAGCGAATCGATAATCGAGCCCGTCGAGAAAACCACGTGGAAGGGCTTTGCCAAGGCATTGCCATGCAAGTCCTTGATGCCGCCTGCAAAGGTCACGGTGTAAGTCGTTCCGGTATCGAGCACCGCACGCGAAGTGAGTACGAGCGTCTTGCCGCTCACTTCAAAGCGCAATTTCTTATCGATCGGAGGCGAAATGGAGACAGCGCTACGCGGAACAGACGCGTTAATCCATTCATCAAACTCGAGCTTGATCATGAGCTCGTTAGGGTGATTCGTCGTATTCGGAGCCGGATAGACGCCTGCAATACGCGGAGGCAGTTTATCTTCGGGCCCACCGCTTGGCGCCACCTGCGTTGCGCACGACAGGAATACCGTCGTACACAAAGCCGCCAAAGCAGCACCATATTTTTTCAACAACGAACGCATTAGTCAATCATCTGGATAATCTTGCCGAGACGGCCCCAGCGGATTCTAAAGGGCAGGCGCCACCAGGTAAACGGATTCTTCAAGGCGAAAGCCTCGTCGTCGTTTTCGAACGAGAAGTAAATCACGAATGCCTTGGCGCGAATATTGCGGAGCGATACAAAGCCCCAGTAGCGGCTGTCGGCAGAATTGTCACGGTTGTCGCCCATCATAAAGAACTGCGGCGTCTTGACCACATAGCTTTCAATGGGCTTGCCGCCCACGAGCAGCTTGCGGCGGATTTCAAACTTCGCCTTTGCCGGAGCATCGAGCGTATCGCCAGCAACGCCTTCCACTGTCTTCGCGCCATCTTGCGGAGCATCGACATCGACCAATTCCACCGTTCCGGCGTTATCTTCTTCGGCCTGGTTCAACAGAGCCACATTGCCTTCAAGGTCACGTAAAAGGGAAGCTTCGAACGCCATATAGCTCACCGGGCGCGTGAATCCACCCTGGATATTCGGGTCAATCATGGGCAAATACGTCATGCGCGAAAGTTCCTTGAAGTATGCAAAGGACATCGCGCCCGAAATCGTATCACCCTGCGTCAGGCGCTGCTGCAGCACCGTATGGTTTCTGCGGAAAAGTTCGTTCAGTGCAAGGCCGCGATCGTTTTCCACCGGAATCTTGAATTCCTCGAAATCGTAATTATTGATTTCAACAGAATCCTTCCACAGCGAAATATCGAGTTCCACCGTTTCATCGGGATTTTCTTGAGCAACCAGAGAACGCAGCCACCACAACTTTTCGAGCGACATTGATTCAACCGTAAACGTATCGCCCACAGACGGCACCACGAATTCATCGCGTTCATCGCGCGGAGAGAACGTACGGGCAGAAGCAGTGTACTTGCCGCGACCGGGCAAAGTGTCCTGCATCTTGCCATTCACGAAAAGACGACCCTTATGAACAGCAACCGTATCGCCGCTTACTGCCACGCAACGCTTAATGTAGTCCTTCGGACCATCGGCGTAATGAATCAAGTGCGGCTGGCCAGCCTTCGGCTCGTGATCCCAATAAAAGTTTCCGAACATGAGCGCATTGAACAAGTGCGTATAGCGCTGCGGGTTGCCATCGGGGTATTCCGGCTCACCCGGGTAACGGAAGATTACCACATCGCCCTTGGCAGGGTACGTGTAGCCCGGGAATTTCTGGTTGCTAAACGGAATCGGAGAGCCGTAAGTAAACTTGAGGCCCAGCAAAAAGTCTCCCGTATGCAAAGTGTCTTCCATCGATCCACTGGGAATCTGGAAAGCCTGAATCACATACTGAATCACAATCAAGGCGAGCGCCACCGGGACAATGATTTCCCGGAGCAGGCCCTTCACAAACTTTTTCCACGAAAACGGTTCTTTATTATTTTCCATCGGAATAAACTATTAGAGGTTACGGATTTTCTTGACGAGCGAACGGCTCACCACCAGCTGGGTTGCAGCCTTGTCGCGAAGCACCATCACCATGCGACCGGCATCACCCTTACGGCATTCGGCAATGTAGTCGATTGCCACAATATGGGAGCGGTGCACGCGGGTAAAGTGCCTCGGGTCCAATTTCTTTTCGAGCTCCACCAGCGGCGTATCAATCACGTACTGACCATTCACGGTATAGACGGTCGTGTACTTTTCTTCGCTATGGAATCGAATCACTTCGTCAATGTTCACAAACACAATGCGGTCGCCCACCTTCACTTGCAAACGCTGCAGGTAGAGGCCGCTCATATCCACAAGGTTACGCAACTTTTCCCAGTTCAAGTCTGAGGGAATCGTCGTGTCGTCCACCTGCGGAATCGCCTTGCGCAATTTTTCAATTGCAGCAGCCAAGCGTTCGGGCACCACCGGCTTCAAAAGGTAATCCACCGTATTTTCTTCAAAAGCCTTCAGGGCAAAATTGTCGAATGCCGTCGTGAATATCACAAGCGGCACATCGTCTCCCTGCAAAGAATGCAGAACTTCGAATGCATCCATGTCGGGCATCTGGATATCCAGAAACACCACGTCAGGAATCATTTCGTGAATCATCTTGACGGCCTGCGCACCAGAGCCCGCTTCCCCCAGGATTTCAATCTCGGAAGCATAAGGTTCCAAAAGCGAAATCATGCGCTTGCGAGCAAGCGGTTCGTCGTCAATGACAAGTGCAGTACACTGCATATTACTCCTTGGGCTGTCCTTCCTTCTTAGCCGAATCGACAGCAGCAGAATCTGTCTTCTTTGCAGCCGTCTTCGGCGCCACCTTAAAAATGCGAATCAGTTCGGATTTCATTCCGTCTTTATCTTCGTAAACCGTGCCTGCCGCCGTCATGTACTGCAAATTGCCGAACTTGGCTCGCTTAAAGTTCCAATGGCCTTTATCGCCCTCAAGAGACACCTTGATTGTACTGTCGGTAATGGAGTAAGTTCCCTTCAGGGAATCCGTTTCCATCGTGTCGCGCAAAACAAGCTGAATTGCTTCGACAGAGCTGTCTTCACCAAGCGTCATACGCACCATACGGCTGGTGCAGTCATCGCACGGCAGGCTACCGGAATAAAGCCCCGGAACATCCTTCGGGATTTCAATCGGCGGAAGATCCGGCAGGGGCTCGGACTTTTCTTCTTCGCAAGCCATCAGTGCAAAGACAGCAAGCAACGGCATTGCCATTCTTGCGACAGGGAGAACCACGGTTTTCAATATCGTCATGGTTCACAATTTAGCAATTTAAGTTTTAAGCAAACTTTTAAAACGCCTAAAATCCGGCGGAATAAACAACCCTGAAGCCAATCGTCTGACTATGGTACATGGGGTCTTTCTTGTCGCGTTCAGCAGAGGCAAGTGCCGGAGCCTTGTCAGACCAGCCACCCCCACGAATTCCTTTGTACTTACCCTCGGCAGGGCCCGTATAGTTGTCTTGCGAGGCCGTCGGATACGAGGCGTACCAATCGTTCACCCATTCAGCCACATTGCCAGCCATGTCGTATAGGTCAAACGCATTCGGAATATATCCGGCAACCGCCACAGGCCCTTTACTTTGTGCGTAATACGCATACTTCGAGGCGGCATCGGTATCCCAGTAATAAGTCGTCAAGGTTCCCGCACGCGCAGCAACTTCCCATTCCATTTCTGTCGGAAGACGTACAGTTGTAGCACTGTAATTTATAGAAACGTCAATCAGTTCGCCGCCATCGCTGACCGACTTGTATACATAAGCTGTATCTAGCCCGGCCTTTTTAGAAAGCGCATTGCAAAAAAGGGCCGCATCGTACCAGCTCACGTTGAAAATCGGATAATCGTCGCCTAAGGCATCCTCTTTAGGCACACTTCCCATTACATCGCGATACAGGCCTTGAGTCACCTCGGTTTTACCCATCGCGAACGCATTTATATGATAGCTGACCGATCCGCGAGAAAACGTAACAGCAGGAATACTCTCCATTTCAACAAGATCTTGAATCGAGTATTCCGAAGAATCCGAACCAGTCGAAGAGCTAGAAACATCCTTGTTGTCGGAGTTTTTATCCGGGCTTACATTACCGCCCCGATGGGACGTTGGCGACGTATCAGCAGAATCCCCATTCGCCGTACAGGCGACTAGGGAAAACACAGCCATGCCGGCCAACAAGAGTCCCATTCTAGACATTACTTCACCACTCCTACGCGGTAGAGTTTCTGCTTGGTCTTGCCGCTTTCAAATTTCACCTTGAGACGTGCGGTATAGACATCAGAACCCAGGTCCTTCAAATCAAGGTTATCAAACTGGTTGCGGCCCTGCTTTGCGTCACTCATTTTGGCCTTGAACACGCAAAGACCCGTAATGTCGTAGAGTTCAAGCGTTGCATTCTTTGCGGCCGCACCGATTTCAAAACGGGCCTTCGCCTTGCCACCGCGAACCGGGTTCGGGAACATGAAGAAGTCCGAAATTTCATCCTTCGCAGAAACCTTCTTTACATCGGCAAGTTTGGAAGCGTCAAAATAGCCTGTACGTTCATTACCGCCAGCGGGGAGTGCCCATGCGGCATCCGATTCTGCGGCATCGCTAGAAGCCTTGCGCAGGCGGAAAGCGGTCACGCCGTCGCGATGCAGTGCGTAAAGTTCCGGGCCCTTCGATTTCTTGTCAGACACAGCATTTGTAGCAAAGATGCTCATCGGCTGAATCACGCTTGTCGAATCCATGTCTTCGTAGCTGCCAGCCGCAAGCGGGAAGCCATCTGTCACCTGCTTGCCCTTGCCTGTAAACGCATACACCAGGCCATCGCTGCTTGGCACCAAAATTTCAGGCGTATCGTCGCCATTGACGTCCACCAGAATCGGGTCGCTGAAGAATCCGTAAACAGGAGCGCCGCGACTAATCTTCACCGGGAAGCCCGCAATCGGAAGGCCCGAACGGTCAAGCGCATATACCAGGTTATCGCCCAGGAACACAATTTCAGGATAGCCGTCGCCGTTGATGTCACCGATAGCAATGCCGGAGGTTTCATGTTTCAGGCCACTCGTGCCTGCGGCGCCGCGCTTGTATGTTTGACGCAAAGAGAGGGATTTCTTTTTTCCGACAGCATTTTCCACTAGCACCAAGCCCTTGCTGCCCACCGCGACAACTTCATTCACGCCGTCACGGTCCAGATCGGTACAGGCAACACGGAACGATTCGCCCGTTTTAGAGGAACCGATTACTCCACGACCTTGCACATAAACCGTTCCTGCGCTAGTTCCATAGGCAAACAGTTTCTGACCATCAGACTCCCCGCAGTAGGCCACATCAACAACCTCTTCGGCAAGTTCATCTACGGTTTTCATCTTGTTGTCTTTGATGCTAAAGGCCATCTCGCCTTTCTCAGTTGCAAAAACAACTTCATCGTCGACAATCATCGGCCCTGCAGTCGCCGTGTTCACATCAAAGGTCTGCTGCACCGGAAGCCCACCAATAAAGGACGTCTTCACGAGTTTATTCTTGTGCAGGCTATAAACATCCTTGCCATCGCTTGCCATGCCCACCAGCGGTCCGTAGCTTGCGCCCACGCGGTAAAGCGGCACTTCTGTTTCGGAACTATTGCGGTTCAAGGTCTTCTGCACAACCGCGGTATCTGCCGGGAACAAGGTGTCGCCCATCGCATTGAATACCTGGAGCGTTCCATCCATGGCGCCTACGACCAAGAGTTTTTCGCCGTCTTTTTCAGGATCATCTACAAACACGGCGCCACGCACGGCAGAGGCAAGGCCGATCTTGCGCGGGAATTCAGCACCGTCGATGCTTCCGTCGTCAATGCTAATGGTCACGCTAATCTTTTGCGCGCCAAAGTTCACCACGCTATCGCCCATGAACGAATTAGAGGTCTTTTCAACACGGGCACCCTTCGGCACATTCACCGCAATCTTGATTCCGGTATAGCCGCCCTGGGTTGTCATGGTGTTCGCATAACCGGTAGAACCAATCGTCTTGACCGTATCGAACTTTTGCTTGGAATCCTTGCCCGGCTTGCGCAAGTGCGGCAACAAGTCCGTACCCGAGCCGTAGTCATAAGTATCTTCGCCAAGGGCATTCTTGAACGTCTTGCCAATGCTTAAAATGCCGTCGGCTTCCACCATCGCGATACCGAACTGGTGGTCACGCAGGGTATCGCCACCCCAGAAGTTTGCAATGCCGTATTCCAAAGTTTCGCGCAAGTACCAGTCATTCACGCGCCACACCACAATGCCGCTCGCCGGGAGGCCCGCATCGTAGCTGCTAATGTCAACGATAACGCCCTTCGCCTTTTTCTTGTTGGCCTTGCACTTTTTCGCACAATCCACGCTATCTTCAAAAACCAGATGCAAGCTGTCTACAGGCACGGTCTTGATTGTCGTATCGGAACTTTCGCCCGCACCGCTCAACGACACGCTGACTTCGCCTTCTTTATTCCAGCTACGCTGGCGGTTTTCAATCAGCAGGTATTCACTTGCAGAAAGCGGAACCTTCACGATTTCAGTTCCAGATCCCGTTCCGGCAGCCGAAATTTCGACTGTCACAGGCTTACCCGCCACCGGGCGCACTTCTTTTACCGGAGTCCAGCCCATGTAGGCACGTTCCCATGCCGCCGGCAGCGAAGGCAAGAACCCATTGCCCGCGTTGTAGCCCGCAAAGTCCATCACGTCGTAATAACCCAAGCGGCTAATGCCCTTCACCACATCGTAGGTATTCGGGAGCCCAAGTTCGCGCGCGATCTGGTTCACGATGATTCCGTTCACGCCCCAGTTCAGGCCGTCTTGCGACGCGGTTTCGCTCGTGACCATGATTGACTTCAGCGTATCGATGGCAGCGCCCTTCAAAATCAGACCCTCGGCCACCAGCGAATCCTTGCCATTCGCCTTCTTGCCTTCCTTATGGAATGCCGCATTCTTGATCGAATCCGGCAAGTACTGCCAGGCGGACTTGTCAATGTACACATCCATGAAGTCGCCCGGCGTATCGGCGCCGCGCGTTCCCATGCTACCGCCATCGACCAGGCGGCTTGCGCCCGCATGGATAATCATGTAGGCACGCTTGGTATTCGGGTTTTTCGAAAGCGGTTCCTTGAACGGAGAATCGCCCGATTCGTGCGCTGCCATTACGGCGTCATAAATAAACTGCAAGTAGTCGCGGCTGCGGGCATCGTCGAATTCCGCGGTCTTTTCGCCTTTCATCTTACTCGTGCGGTTATAATCGATAATCTGCTTTTTCAGCTTGTAGGCGCTCGATTCCTTCGGATAAATATGCGCATCGATCACCACATTGCCGTTACTCGCCTTGTTAAAGTAGGCGTTGGCAAATTCAAAATGCTTTCTCCAGTAAGGAGCGCTGTTTCGAACCCCCTGCGGGTCCAGGCTATAGGCATCTTTCTTCGCCTTGTCCGAATCAAAAAGCCCCGTTCCTGTCGTCAGGCTGTTATCTGTCTTTTCTTCGGCAAATTCCACACGAATGGCAAACACCTGCAGCGTATCTGCCGCAAACGTCGTCGCTAAAGAGAATAGCCCAAAAACCAATGCAAAAATCTTAGCATTCAACTTCATAACCATAATTTACAAAATAGACGAAAACCTAGACGCGACTCATTCTAGATTTTTGACACAACGGACTGGATTCGCCGAATTTTTCAGTCCGGAAGACATTGACAAACGCGTCGAATACGCATCAAAGTAGGCGATTTCCGCCATTTCATTTTCAAACGCGAGTCCGGCATACATATCCTCTCTAAACGACCAAAAACCGGTATAATATTTATTGGCTTGAAAACTATACTGGTAGGTAGAAACCGGCAATATCGAGAATCCGTACTCATCCGTACCGTTTCCGCGTCCGTCCCACCCCTTGTTCGATTTAAGGAGCGTCCCCGCCACGGACACCCCTCCTATCTCTCGGGCGAGATATTCCCATTCATACCTATCGGGCAAATGCCACCCTTCGGGGCATACCCCACGCACCACAGAACTCAGATATATCTTTTCGGAACAATAAACGTCATAACCGCAGCCTTTACCCATTTCACTAAACATGGCTACGCTATCCATCGCGGCACTCCACAGATACAGGCGCCCATACACGTCACAACTGTCAGTCTCGTTAAAAGGACAAAAACTCGACGAATCCAATTCAGCCGTTTTCTGCGTATAACGGTAATTCAAGTTTTCAGCCATCCAGGTAAAGCCAACTATCGTCACCGTCTTATAGACATGTCCATCGCGGGAATCTGTCATTGTCCCCATTTCAAATTCAACGGATTTGCGGCGCGCATTATCCTTATAATCAAAAGACGGTTCCATGGAATCGGGCATAAACCCTTCGGAATCCATAACGCAGCGAACAGAAGCTGCACCTTGGTCGTCACCGCATTCATAATCCCCGACGTCAAAACCATCTCCAATAATGACTTTCATCCCGCACCGATCCGCCTGCGAAGACGCCCAGAAATATCCAGCATCCCGATCATCCACATAGTTGGCATCCCAGCTTTTATATCCCCCGGCACGAGCTCCAAAGCCATAAGTATCAAGTCCCCCTTTAGGGCAAGCGTCATCAAAATCGCACCATTCTTCACTCTGCGATTTTAATTTATGCACAATATCCGTTCCAACAAAGGCAAAAAGAGTATCCCATTCCGCAAGCGATGGCAAATGCCACCCTTCAGGGCACACGCCACGCATTACTGGAGCCAAGTCGCAGGAATCTTTTTCGGCACAGTCAGGCCTACCTACGGCAACATACCACGGATACAGTTTTCCATACGTATCGCAATATTCAAACTTGTCATCAAAGCAAAAAGAATCACCCGCTTCCAGCCTTAAATTTTCCGCCATCCAAGTCTGGCTGCCTATCATCACCGTCCTGTATGATTTCCCATCGCGACGGTCAACCAAGTTCCCGTAGGCAACCGACAGATTCCATTTCATAGGATTCTTCTCGGTGACTTCCGATTCATCATCTTGCTTAGCAGAAGTTGTATTTGAGCCATCGCCACTACACGCAGCCAACAGCGCCATCAAGGCAAAAAGCCACAAGAATTTTTTCATACACCCCTCTCTTATTGCTTCTACTCACAATTTATAAAATAGAGCTTTCCCATCTATCGCGATTTCTCGTAGTACGGGGCTTCAGACGTAGATTTGTAGCTTCGATCGCCGGGTTCTTCCATAACACACCGAACAACCAGCTTATCCGACTTGCTGCGAGAGGCGTATGTGCTAAACGACACCGATGCTCCATCGCTATAAATTGCATTTTCAATAATCAAGGCATACGCATAACTGGAACTGGCCTCGGCATACCACATCCCCGTCACATGGCCTTCATCTTTACTTTTGAGTTTGCTGATGTCTCTAGGCAAAAATTCCATATTCAAGCAATCCGTGCCTTTAAAATAACGTATCGAATCAGCAGACCAACCCGTTTTTCCGACAAGGCATTCATCATACCCGCCATATGCAGAGAGTTCTTGTCTATCCCAGTAGGTAGGCAAATGCCATCCTTCCGGACACACGCCCCGAATCATGGCGCTTATTTCGCCATTATTACTGCCATTACCCGTCGCCGTATACCACGAATAAAGAGTATTCTCTTTATATTGCAAATCTTCTTGCATCCATAAATGGTCGCCGATACCGACAGTTCTGTATTCACGTCCGTCACGGCTATCGGTCATTGTACCGGTATGTTGACTTTTACGATTCCAGTAGCCGCCCTTACAAACATAAGTGACGTATTTTTTCTTCAGCTCCTCATTTTCTCTGGCGGCATTGCATTCCTTGGAAAAATACCTCTTGCTATTATCTTTGTAGAGTTCCCCATTTCTGCAAACATACAAATCCCTATACGGATTTAACGAATCTGTATGGAGATAGTTGTCCACATGGCCCCAAAGCGTGTCTCCATCAACCTTGCACTTTCTTCCGGAAACGTCATATTCTACATAAGTGGCTTCAACCCACCCCGTCGAGTCACACACATAATAAAATTTTTTATTTCCATCCGGATAGAATGTCGTATTGCCGATTTTAGAGGCGTCGCATTCTTCAGTCAGAATACTGCAGGGCCATTTTTGGCTGCACACAAACACGGACGAACTGGACTGTGGTACCGAACTGGAACTCGGCAATCCTGCGGAAGAACTGGACTGGACATTTTGAGAAGAACTCGAAGCAACCGTTTTGCCAGAAGAGCTGGAATTTGTTTTTGAGGAACTGGAGCTCTTCGAATTTTCTGAAGAACTCGATTTAGAGGACTTTTCCGAGGAACTGGACTGAGCCTTCTTTGCAGAAGAGCTTGACTTAACGAGCGAACTCAACGATTCCTCTACGCTGCTGGAGCTTTCGAGCTTTTCGCCAGAGCTATCGTCATTGCCCGAGACAGAATCTTCAGAGCACGCCACAAACAAGGCGGTCAACGCGCTTAATAAAAATATTCTGTTCATCACCCCCCCCTTCTTAATTGAGAAATTTAGTCCCCGACCCGCTTGAAACTCTTGGGGATATTCAAGCGCCAGGTTCCTGAACTGAACGATTTGTTGCGAGCAATCTTCTTGATTTTTATTTCAAGGAATTTCTCGCCGTCTAATTCAAATATAATATTTGACGGCGTTTCTACGCCCTCGAATTCCTTGAAATCATTAAAATGGATCGTTTCGGTCTTGCCGCCGCGACCCATGCGCGAAATCCAGGCGACATGTTCGCCCTCTTTTGCAAAACGGAAGGCCCTACCCATCTTTTCGCGGGCATAGATTACGCCTTCCACGCGCGTTGAATCTTCGGGCGGGGCAACTTCTTCGTAGCCTTCGGGCAATAAGCGCCCGTCAAAAATGTCGGCCACCTGGTGAATATGCACCATCGGGAGCGCATCATTGTTCAAGAGCCCCACCATATAGCCTACGCCCTTCATGTAAAGCTTTTCCGTCGGGAAGGTCATCTGCCAGCCTTCTTCTTGCCACAGGAGCGAGGCCACCCCGATTCCCAGCGGGCCCGTGAGTTCCATACGGTAACGCTTGCCCGGCACCGAGAATATCACGGCATCCAGTTCCTGCGTCGTGGCATTTCCTGTCGCCGTATCTTGTTGAACAATCGTGAGCAAGAATTTGGCTCGTAGGCTATCACGCGGAGCTTCTTGAACGCTGTCAGCCGTAGCGGCTGCAGGCTCTACCACAGGCTTTTTACCCGCGCACCCGACAAGAGCGCAAAGAGCGAGCAAGACAAATAATTTCAAAAGAAACAAGCGCATTTATTGTCACACGAATTCGATTTTGCTCACGCAAAATCCTTTCTACTTTTTCCCACTGTAATATTTTTTAACAGCAGGGTGATGCGGCTGCAACTTTTTCAGTTTCTTGTAAGCCGTCTTGGTTTCATTTTTCATGCCAAGAGCTTCATAAATCGCCGCCATGTGTTCCCAATAAACATAGTCGTCGTCAAAATGCGGGCTCTTGATGAGTTTCATCACCGTGAGTGCATCTTCGAATTTTCCCTTGCGGTAAAATCCCCAAGCTCTCGAATCGAGGTAGGCTTCAGAAGGTTCGCCACCCTGTTCCATCAACAGGGCCTTGTCAACCATGGCAATTCCCTTGTCCAGTTCTTCGGGGCTACGGTTCAAGTCAATCAGCGTGTAGCCATAGTAATTCAAGACTTCGGCGCGGTCAATCGAAGGGTTCTCAAAGCGAAGTACGTACTCGAATATGGCAAACGCCTCGTCGTAGCGTTCCATACGTTCCAGGTTCATGGCGCGCAGCACGCGGGTCTGCAAGTCCGAAGAATCCCTCGAGGCAAGATCCTTGTAGAATTCATCGGCGCGCTCACGCAAAGCCATCGATTTCTTGATCCTTGCAGAATCTCCGATATCCTTCTGCCAGATTTCCTGGGCTTCGGCGCTCAAAAGGCGGGCGTACACGTTACGGAACTGGCGCCTGTTGCGTTCGACGTCCATCTTCATGCGCATCATCGAGGCAGAGTCAGCGATTCCTTCCATCGGGGTCCACTTGTCCCACACGGCAATCACCGAGTCGAGCATCTTGTAAGCTTTGCTGTACATTCCGGCGGTACCGTAAGTCAACGCAAGCGAGGCCTTGTCGCCACCCATGGCCGCAGAATCTGCCTTTTCGGCATAGCGCACGGCATCTTTAGGCTTCTTCTCCTTAAAGGCAATGGCCGAAAGCGTGTGGTAGGCGCCCGTCACATAAATGCGCTGGTCCGCAATATTTTCGGCGGCATACTTTAAATGCACCTTGGCGCTGTCATAATCGCCGTACACGTTCTCGTACTGGCCCAAGAAATTTGCAAGAAGCGGGGTACGCACCATATCCACCGTATACTTTTTCTTGAGCAGGGCATAAGCGGAATCGCGCTTGTTGCTTTCGGCAAGCGAGCTCATCAAGAGCACGACCATCGACTCGTCATCTTCGGTCGATTCCGTCAGCGTATCTACAATCGCCTGCGCTTCTTTCATGCGCTTCTGGAACACAAGCCCTTGCACCATCTGCAAAAGCATTTTCTTGTCGCCGGTCGCCTCGTGGCCCTTTTCAAAGAGTTCCACGACGGCGGAGTCCTTGCCCAAGTCAAGCAAAAGCTTTAGCTGGCGCTGGAACAGCGAGGGCATGTAATTCACTTGCGGCAAAAGCAAGTCATAAACGCGAACCAATTCCTTGGCGTCTTGAACCGCTTCCAGGAACAAGCTGTAATCGTACAGGAGCGTCATGTCCTGGTAGCGTGAAGAATCTAGAGCCTCATTAAAATACTTGCGGGCCGAATCGGCGCGGCCGTCTTTCACGTACAGGTGGGCAAGAATTCCCAACTGCGAAGCCGTTGCGCGGCCTTTCAAAGTCTGCGCATGCTGGGCCTGTACCAAGGCGGCGGAATCGGCGCCGCGGGCCATCATGATTTCAGCAAGCTTGAATGCCAAAAAGCGGTTCTTGGTGTCCGATTCAGCAGCATGCTGCCAGAACACATTTGCCAAGGCCTTTTCGCCGCGGAGTTCCATTTCCTGGGCACGAATGAACGATTCGTGCGCGGCGTCTACGTTCGGCGCGTAAGCCTGCTCTTCGGCGAACTTGATAGAATCGAGTTTTGCATTGACTGCAGCCGCAATAGCCGCAGAATCAGCAGCGGTCAGGGCACTACCCTTCTTCGACGAAGCACACGCTCCGAGCGAAAGCGACATCATAAAGAGAGTCGCTATCAGAGAAAGTGAAAGTAATAATGCCCTCATGAACTTTTTAGTCCGCAATCACGAAGTTAATCTTGGTATCGGGCGGCAGGTAATCGCCATGCTTCGGCGAAGTTTCAATCACGGTTCCAGGTGCACGTCCTTCTTCGTCTTTCTTGCGCTTGATTTTTCCGACCCTAAAGCCGAGAGTTTCAAGTTTAACGTAAACGTTGTCAATCTGCTCGCCGCTAAAGTCCGGCAGAACAGTCTTACCCTGGGTAGCACCAGCCGAAATCACGACCTTCACCGTGTCGCCAATGCGAACCTTTTCGCCGGCTACAGGAATCGTGCGAATCACGACACCGCGCGGAATACTCTGGTGAGCGCCCTTCACGATAGCGCCTTGCACAAGGCCCGCACGAGCAAGCGAGATAGAGGCTTGCTTCTGGCTCTTGCCACGCAGATCAGGAATTTCCACTTCGCGAAGTCCCAAGCTCTTGGTCAGTTTGACCGTACGCCCGAGCTTTGCCGTACGTCCGGCAGCAGGCATCTGCACAAGCACCATTCCGGCCGGAATTTGAGCGTTGTAGCGGCCTTCTTCAAGCCATTCATACTTGAATCCAGCATCTTCCAAAGCTTTTTCCGCAGCTTCCTGCGACATTCCTTCCAAGTTCGGAACTTCACCTGTAGAAGCAAAATGACCCGAGAAAATCGGCATTACAAGCTTGTCCACAAAGAACGCCAACAGAATCAGCAGCACAATCCAGATGCCGACAGCCTTTACAATCGGCGCTGTCTTGGCCCACGCGAGCAATTTATTCGCAATATTCTTTACTTTATCCATAGTAGGTAAAACTACCCTTTAGTCGCTTTTTCCTGCAAAGCGGTTTCATCGAAAATGACAATGTCTTTTCCGGTCATGGCGATGGCGTTTGCCTTCACAAGCATCGAGCAAATGCGGCTCACCGTTTCGCGAGTGGTACCCGACATGTCGGCCAACTGCTGCTGGGTCGGGCGGTTGTGGATTACCGTCACCATCTGGCCATTGTCGGTATGAATGCGCATGCCGCGTTCTTCCATCAAGTTCAGGAGAGTGCCAGCCACGCGACCACTTACAGACATGGTCGACAAAGAACCGATCTGCTTGTTCGCCTTACGCAGTCTCTTGCTCATTTCAGACAACAGAGACATCGCAATTTCAGGCGTCTGGCGAATCAAGGTCAAGAACGGTTCGCGGTGAATAATCATCAACTGTGCGTCGGTTACGGTGCGCACCGAGGCGGACCTCGGTTCGCCGTCAATCAAGGACATTTCACCAAAGAAGTCACCTCGTTCCAAGAAACTGAGGATCGTTTCGCGGCCATCGACGCCGGTCATATAGACCTGCACCGTACCCGATGCAATCAGGTACAGAGCCTTCATCGAGCAGTCGCCTTCAAGCACCACAGTCTCGTCGCGGTTGAAGTCCTGGACAACAACCAAATTGGCAAGCAAGCCAAGTTGTTCTTCCGTCAATTCAGAGAAAAGGTCAACCCCTTTCAAGAGTCCACATACATTGCTGTCCATTTCTTCTTTCTCCTTCGGTTAGATTCTTAGTCCAGATCTACGATAATGCTCTGGTCGCGCTTTGCACCGATCGAGATCATGCCGATCTTCACGCCCACGAGTTCCGCCATGCGGTTCAGGTACTTGCGAGCATTTTCCGGCAGGTCTTCGAGCTTGCGGCACTTAGTGGTATCGCACTTCCAACCCGGCATTTCTTCGTAAACCGGCACGCAGCGGCCGACCTTGGAAAGCTGGTTCGGGAAGTTTTCGATCTTTTCACCATCGCATTCGTAGTGAGTACAAATCTTGATAGAATCAAAGGTGTCGAGCACGTCGAGCTTGGTAATGGCCAAGTGAGTGAGACCATTCACCACGGCAGCCTTGCGGACCACCGGAGCGTCGAACCAACCGCAGCGGCGGTTACGACCGGTCGTTGCACCGTATTCGTTACCAATCTTACGGAGCGTGTCGCCCGTTTCGTCCAAAAGTTCAGTCGGGAACGGACCGTTACCCACGCGGGTCGTGTAAGCCTTCACCACGCCCACCACCTGGTCAATGGCAGTCGGGCCAATGCCTGCACCGCAGCTGGCATAACCGGCAACAGTGTTGCTGGAGGTCACGAACGGGTAAGTACCCTGGTCCACGTCAAGAATAGTACCCTGGGCACCTTCGAAAACCAGGCGCTTGCCGGCCTTCACAGCGGCATAGAGCATGGCGCTCACGTCACGCACGAACGGCTTGATCTTCTGGCCGAGTTCCAGGTAGTCCTTGATGACCTGTTCCGGGTCAATTTCGGGAACATCGTACATCACCTTGAATTCTTCGTTGTGGACCTTGGCCATCGCTTCGACGCGGGGGCGCAGTTCACGTTCATCCATGAGGTCACCCACGCGGACACCAATACGGTTCACCTTGTCGCTATAGCAGGGGCCAATGCCGCGGCCAGTCGTACCGATAGCGCCCTTACCGGCCTTCTTTTCCTTGGCCTTGTCGAGGGTGGAGTGGTACGGAAGCACCACGTGTGCGTTGTCGGCAATGAACAGGCGACCTTCCGGGTTGATACCCTTGGTGTGCAAGTCGGCGATTTCAGCCAAAGTCTGCACCGGGTCGAGCACCACGCCGTTACCGATCACGCAAATCTTATCATCATGCATAATGCCCGAGGGAATCAAGTGGAACACGAACTTCTTATCGCCCACTTCCACGGTATGGCCTGCATTGGCGCCGCCCTGGAAACGCACAATATAATCTGCGTCCAGAGTCAGAAAATCAACAACCTTGGCCTTGCCTTCGTCACCCCACTGGGAACCGATTACAACACGATTTGCCATATATCCTTCGTTTTTTTAAGCTAGTTAAACACGAAAATAAGCTACCCAGGGAATTTCCCTGAGCCCTTTTTCGCCATAAAGATAAAAAAGTGAACCGCTAGTGACAGCCGTCACAACCCGACCATTGGCGAAAACAGCCCAAAAACGGCTATAGCATGTTACAAAAATCTTACAATATTTATACAAGCTACGTATTGAAAACTTTACACATATAAACTAAATTTGGCTTTACTCACTTATTGGAGAAAATATGAATAAACTAGTCACTAGAGTTGCTGTATTGTCAGCAATCCCCCTCTTTATGGCAATCACACTTACTGGTTGCGAAGACACCCTCAACGAAGTCCAAGACGAGCTGAGTTCCGGCGGTAACAACGGAAACAACGGAAAAGACGGCAAGGACGGTAAAGATGGTAAAGACGGCAAGGATGGTAAGGATGGAACCAGCTGCACCGTCGTCGACACAACCGGATTCAGCAACAGGACCGGTTACAAACTGATTTGCGCCGACACGCTCAAAGGAGTCGTGTGGGACGGCCTGGACGGCGAAGACGGCGTCGACGGTAAAGACGGTAAGGATGGAGAAGACGGTTCCTCTTGTACCGTCATCGAAAATCCGGACATCAACGGCTACGACATTCTTTGCAGCAGCAAAAAGGTCGGCGAACTCCGCAATGGTGAAAAAGGAGAAAAGGGAGAACAAGGTGAGGCTGGACAAAAAGGAGAAACCGGTGAAAAAGGCGCCAAGGGGGACAAGGGCGACAAAGGTGACACCGGTGACAAGGGAGCCGACGGCAAGGATGGCACTAACGGAACCAATGGTAAAGACGGTAAGGATGGTTCTTCCTGTACTGTTGAAGAAAATCTTGACATCAACGGCTACGACGTCATTTGCGACAACGTGAAAATCGGTGAACTCCGCAATGGCGAAAAGGGTGCCGACGGTAAAGATGGCAAGGATGGTAAAGATGGTAAGGACGGCAAGGATGGTTCTTCTTGCGTCGTTACCGTTAACAAGGAAATCAATGGATTCGACGTTTACTGCGGCGACGAAAAGGTCGGCGTGCTGATGAACGGCGAAAAAGGCGCTGACGGTAAGGACGGCAAGGATGGTGCCGACGGTAAAGATGGTGCCGACGGTAAAGATGGTAAAGATGGTAAAGACGGTATCGACGGCAAGGACGGCACTAACGGTAAAGATGGCAACGACGGTAAGGACGGAGCCTCTTGCAATGTAGCCGAAAACGACAACGGCTATGACATCATCTGCGGCGGCAAAAAGGTCGGCGAACTCCGCAACGGCGAAAAGGGCGCTGACGGTAAGGACGGCAAGGATGGTGCCGACGGTAAAGACGGCGAAGACGGTAAGGACGGCACTAACGGTAAAGATGGCAACAACGGTAAGGATGGAGCCTCTTGCACAGTTGTGGCTAACGATGAAATCAACGGCTACGACATCATTTGCGGCGGCGTAAAGGCCGGCGAACTCCGCAACGGCGAAAAGGGCGCAGATGGTAAGGACGGCAAGGATGGTGCCGACGGCAAGGATGGTGCCGACGGTAAAGACGGCGAAGACGGTAAGGATGGTAAAGATGGTAAAGATGGAACCTCTTGCTCCGTCGTAAAGAACGAAAAGATCAACGGATACGAAGTTTACTGCGGCACCGAAAAGATTGGCGAACTTTACAACGGTAAAGACGGCAAGGACGGTGCCGACGGTAAAGATGGTGAAGATGGCAAAGATGGCAACAACGGCATTGATGGTAAGGATGGTACATCTTGCCGCGTCGAAGCCAACGATGACATCAATGGCTACGATGTCTACTGCGGTAAAGAAAAGGTCGGCGAAATTCGCAATGGCGAAAAGGGCGCTGACGGCAAGGACGGTAAAGATGGTAAGGAAGGCAACGATGGTAAGGACGGAACTTCTTGCCGCGTCGAAGCCAACGAAAACATAAACGGTTTCGATGTCTACTGCGGTAGCATCAAGGTCGGCGAACTCCGCAACGGCGAAAAGGGTGCTGACGGCAAGGACGGTGCCAATGGTAAAGACGGCGAAGACGGCAAGGATGGAAACGACGGTAAGGACGGAACCTCCTGCCGCATCGAAGAAAACCTGACCAACAACGGCTACGACATCTTCTGCGGCAACATCAAGGTCGGTGAACTCAAGAACGGCGAAAAGGGTGCTGACGGCAAGGACGGTGCCAATGGTAAAGACGGCGAAGACGGTAAGGATGGTCAGGACGGAAAAGACGGCAAGGATGCTGTCGGCTTCGAACCTCTCAGCGCCGAATGCAAGGCACTCCGCTCCACCACCGACCAGTTCTCTTCGATCTACGACGTGTTCGGCTGCCTCCGCCCCACTGAAAAGGTGACCTTCATTCTCCGCCACGCCGAGCGCCCCAGCGACAAGTACGGACCGAACGATCCGCTGAACGAAACGGGTATGCAACAGTGCGCCACCGTCGGTAACAGACTTAAAGAAATGGGCCTCGACGACTTTTCCTACATGCACACCTATTATTTCCGCGCCAAGCAATCCGCTTGGATTATCGGCAACAACAAGGGTCAGTACATGGGAGATAGCATCACCTGGTTTGGCGAAACCGACAACAGCTTCCAGACCACAAACAACGACCTGTTAGAAAAGGTGTACGTCAAGAACGAAAGCAAGCGCAACTCCTGCCAGTCTGGCTGGGCGGGATACGCAAGAGCAGCCTACAGAGAATACGACAACACCAACCAGAAAAACAACTGCGAAGCCGCCTTCTTCGACATTGACAGCATCGTAGACGTCGTCGTTCAAAAATACTTCACTTACGACAAGATGAAACCGGGCGTTACCCTGGCCATCTCTCACGACCAGTTCCTCGCCCCGTTCGTCATCTCCATCAGCAAGCGCCAGATTCACGGCAGCAATGGACGTGACTTGCGTTACCACAAGAACTCCAATAACCAGCACTGGATCAACTACCTCTCCGGTGTCGCTATCATCACGGATCCGGATGACAATATCAGAATCATCCCGGTCACGGCACTCGACAAGGGATTCTTGCAGTAATCAACGCAAGCATATAACTAAAAAGACCAGCCTCAAAAAGGCTGGCCTTTTTTTGTCCGTTTATTTTTCCAGACTTCTTATGAGCGAATCCAAGCGAACCGACAAATGTTCTGCGCCCGCGGCACTCAAATGGTCATAATCGTTTGCCATCGCATCCGTATAGTCATGCGCTCCAAGCTTATTTTCGTCCATCATTATAAAATGCGGATACACACTTGCAAGCGAATCAAAATGAGCTGTCATCTTAATGGCGCGACTCCTGCTAATTCCATGTCGTCCAAAACTTCCTGTTTTGGCATACTCCGGAGATTGCGGATAAATAAGCCCGATAATTTTAAAGCCTTCGTCCTTCGTTCTATTGATAAAAGCAGTCAGACTATCGACTGTCAGGGCAACAACCCTATTGTTATCGTCTTTCAATGTATCACCCGAAATCGCCGGTTCATTTCCCCAGCCATTCGCGTCAACCTTATACAGCCCCCACGCGCTGACATAACTTAAGGAATCTTCATTCGTATAGCAAACATTGGCATCCACAACCCGCACAAAAGCATCGGGCAGCCCATCCTTCCAAAAAGAATGTTTTTTATCATAAGCGTACCCTGGCGCCAATCCAAATACATCGTTCCCTCGCGCCGGACTGTTTCTCATCAAGTCATACGATATTTCAAGAATCAAATATTTCAATTTACGGGCATGCGGAATAAAGTAGTTGTCAAGTAAATAGAGCGACGCCCACGGATTGCCACCGATAAAGCCAAAATTCAGAGCCGACTTCGAAATTTGGGCAGGGGAGAAACCTCGCTCCGTACGCGAACTTCCGACCGCAATCACCTCTAAGGAATCATACATATCCCAGAACATGCGCATTTTAAGAGCCGCCGATCTTACTCCGCTCTGGGACACTGGATCCCAATAGACTCCGGCGCTGTCCAAGTTCAAATTTTCATCCCCATAAGATTCTCTCGGCATCACCCACAAATTCGGGTGCCAAATTTCGTCACCCTCGGCAAGTTCAACAATGCTAGAATCCACAATATTCACAAGCACAAGCTTCGTGTGTTCGCCATTTGAATTGACAAGTGACGCGACCGCCCAATTTTCGCGGTCCGCCCATTCGGAATGGTCAAAAGTATACCCCTCTGGCGCAGGAATCGCACGAATCAAATTCCCGCTACTGTCGGCAACAAGCAACCGCTCATGCACTCCATACTTTTCTTTCGCAAACTTCCTTCCAGTAGCGCCGCCAAAATCCAAAAATAGGACTTGATTCAAGCTATCGCCCGAAAGCGACGCATTGCACGCCTGTTCTCCGTCATACCAAATTTCATCTTTCCCGTTTGCATGCACGCGAAGCTTGCGCGCCCCCGACACCGCCAAATTTCCACCTCTTTCAAAACCGCTATGGTAAGCGCCATTTAAAGCTTTTTTCGGTTTTCCGAATTTTCCTTTTGAAAACGGCACCGTCCATGTCGCACGCGCAAAAAAGTCCGCATCACCGCTATTGTCTCCAGCATTGTCTACATAGACAATCAAAGTATCGCCTTCGTCATTCACATACCAGCGGGGAATCGCCGCATTCTCGACATCCAGTTTTACAAGTCCGCCACCCGACGGGTCCAGGTTTCTGACATATACAGAGGACTCTCCGTCAACGCCCTCCAAGCCCGTGCAAAAAGCCACCTTCATGCCATCCGGCGAAATCTCCGGATGATACACAGGAATGCTATCTGCAAATTCAATCACGCGAGCCCCGTTGCTATAATCCACATACGCCAAGTTCCCGGTCTTGTCATTTCTAAACGCTAGTTTCGCGCGTCCCGTTCCAACGGCAGCAAGAATGTCCGAATAAAAAGACTTTACCTTTATAAAACTCGTCGCAACATCGCCGCGTTCGTCCATCCAGACGGCATCGGGAATTTTTCCAAAAGCCAATCGGAATCCCATATAAAGCAGAGTCGTCGATGCGGTCACCGGGTAGACATCTTTCCGGTTACTCCATTTGATATCATCGGGTTTCTGCGTCATCGCCCCGCCCTTGACTACTTTTTCGTACAAAGAATTACTTGTCGGCGGACCAACGAAATTTTCTACAACCGTATCCCTTAAATCGCCAAGCCAGTCATTCGTCAATTCAAGCGCGTTGCCCGCCAAATCGCAAAAGCCCAGCGTATCCGGCATACCACAAACCGCATGCAGCTCTAAATTCGAATTCAAGGCACTCCAGCCATAAAGTTCCGCATTCCATGACTGCACTGCAGCCAACACCCATTCCGCTTCTGTCGGCAAACGGAATCCTTCTACATCCATACGAACAACCAGTCCTTCCAGATTCTTGCAATATTCATTTCCGTCCAATTGCTGCCGCTGGTAAGAATAGACCGTATCATAACCATGGGCCTTGCTGTATGCATTCGCAAAAAGAACAGCATCGTAATACGATATATTTGTGGCGGGCAAATCGCCTTGCGCACACTCCAAACTATAATACTTCCCCTCATTTTCCAAGGTCTGCTCAAACTCGTCGCAGGTCACTTCGTGAATCCCGAGCGAATACTCGTAATTCAGATTCACGCGCATTTTGCCGTCACCCAACAAGACAGACGCCCCATTCGGCGAGACACGCATCATTCCCTCCCTAAGGGAATCTACCGTTATCACAGGAACTTTAACCGAATCAACTGCCGGGGCATCCGCATCGGCCACCGAACCATCTTGCTCTTCATAATGCGAATTCGAACACGCACCGAAAAAGGCCATGGCAAGCACGGCGCAATTCAGGGTCAATAGAGTCTGCCAAGTCTTCACGATTTCTAAAATAGAAAAAGAACGCCCCAGCAAGAGACGTTCTTTTTTCAAATGATTTCTGCGCGACAACAGCGAAGGTTACGGCACTTCAACACTGTCGAGGATCTTCTGCACGACGGTTTCGGCAGAAACTTCTTCCGCTTCGGCCTCGTAGCTCAGGATAATGCGGTGGCGGAGCACTTCCATGGCGACAGCCTTCACGTCTTCGGGCGTCACGTAGGCGCGGCCTTGAATGAATGCATGAGCCTTCGAAGCCTGGGCAAGACCGATAGAAGCACGCGGCGAGGCGCCCACTTCCACAAAGCCCACCAGGTCGCTACGCTTGATGCTGCCCGGATCGCGGGTCGCAAGCACCAAATTCACGATGTATTCGCGCACGCGTTCGTCCACATACACCTGCTTCACCAGCTGGCGGGCGGCCAGAATATCTTCCTTCGTGGCGACGGCCTGCGGCTGGCGCAGCCCCGCACCGGCGACGGCGTCGAGAATCTTCATTTCGTCGGCCTTGTTCGGGTAAGAGACCTTCACCTTCAGCAAGAAACGGTCCACCTGAGCTTCGGGCAGCGGATACGTACCTTCCTGCTCAATGGGGTTCTGGGTGGCCAGCACCAGGAACGGTTCGTCGAGCATGAACGTCTCGTCGCCGATGGTGATGTGGCGTTCCTGCATCGCTTCGAGCAAAGCACTCTGCACCTTCGACGGAGCACGGTTAATTTCATCGGCGAGCACCAGGTTCGTGAAAAGCGGGCCCTTGCGGGTCTCGAACTTCGCTTCCTTCGCGTTGTAAATCGTGGTACCCAGCAAGTCGGCCGGCAACAGGTCGGGAGTGAACTGGATACGCTTGAAGTCCAACGACACGGCATCGGCAAAAGCCTTCACCGCGGTCGTCTTTGCCAAGCCCGGCAGACCTTCCAGCAGCACGTGACCGTCCGCCAAAATGCCCGTCAGAATGCTTTCCACCAAAGCCTTCTGGCCAATAACCGTACCTTCCACTTCACGCAGCAAATTCATGCAAAAAGCACTCTGCTGTCTAACCTTTTCCGAAAGTTCCTGAATATCCATTTAGTTAACCTCTTCTGTTTTCGCGAATTAAGATACAAAATTCCACGAAAAAAGGCAAATGAATTATAATTCGTGAGCCAAAACGCCCCATGCGTTAAGCTGGGGCGGTGGCGAGAGCGAGGCGATTTCGTAGGTTCTTTTATGCAATAGAGCCGAGCGGTCTGTAAAGGGGGAAGCCTCCCCCTGGTTGCAGCCGCTACGCGTCTTCCTCCACCCCCTCGCCTAGGGGGCCACCCCCTAACACCCCCGCAAGCAATCACTCTTCTTCGTCTCTCTGCCTTTTCTCATATTCTTCTAAAGACTCCAAATCCCTTTCCTTTTGGCGTTCTTCCGCAGCCTTTGTTTCCCTTTGTAACTTTATGCGTTTTTCCCGTTCTTTTTCTTTGTCATAAATAAACTCTTTTGTTGCCACACCCCAAAAATCTATCATTACTGCAAACCGATTACATCTGTTATCTATATCTCTACCATAGCGGAATTCAAAGGCAAGGGTAGAAGATTCTCGCTTATACGAAACAAAAGCCCCTCCACCAACTTCACGATAAAAAGCAGGATGTGGCTCCGGAAAAGAAAAAGCCATAAAACCTTCTTTTGCATCCGACAAATACTTCTCTATCCCATTCCTAGAAAAATGTTCTGTAACACCTATTTTCACTTTATTTCCTACAGGAATTTGCTCAACAACCATCGCCCCCAAAGAAACATCCTTCCAGAAATTATCACTCATGTAATTAGCGATATTAAAAGGCGAATATATAGAGCTCCACGCCGTAACACCAAAATATGGAGAAACTATTCCCAACTGAGTAAAAGGCGTTACCGTCTGTGTACCAAATCCTAATGAAAAGAAACTCTTATTCCAAAAGACACTCCCCGTCGCATCAAAAACCCATTCTTCAGAGCGCGCGTTATCGTTATCCAAATCACCTCCATACAAAGCTCCATTCATATTTACAACAGGTTTATCTTGCTCATAACTATCCATGAATGCAGCTGCCGATGGTGGACGCATCACACTGCTACACCCCGCAACCAGCAAGGCACACACAGTTAATACAATCCATAAAATTCCGCGAGCCATTATCTACAAAATAGAATATCTAGGCAAAACCCGGATTCATTCCATCTGCCAATTCGCAGACTTCATCAAGAAAGGAGATGCCGCATCAAGTGCGGCATGACAAGTGTAATAAGGGGAAACAACAATTCGCCGTTTATTTTTTCTTCTTCGCGGGGGCAGGCAACTCCGGCAACATCGCATCAAGCAAACGAACCAGCAAGCCAGAGTCTTCGATCTGCTCGTTGGTCACGCGGAGCATAGGCTTTGCACCATCGTAAGGCAACTGTTTCTTTGCACCCGGCAACATTGCCAAAGCCGCAGCCACAGGCTTTACCAGCAAGCGATCATCGTAAATTCCACCGAAGATTTTCCCGTCAGCGTACAAGATGTACTCGCCCATCATTTTGCGGGTCGTCACGCGCAGTTCGCCCTTGAACTGCTCCAAAACATGGTCACGAAACTTTTCAGAACTCGGCATACATACCCCTTGACGTTTTTCACAATATAACAATTAATTTGTATATTACTCCTATGCTCAACTACGTATTCCTTATCCTTGCCATTGTCGCGGAGGCGACCGGCACCACGCTCCTCAAAATGTCGGAGCAGTTCACCAAACTCGTTCCGTCCATCGGCTCGCTCGTTTGCTACGTGGCATCGCTCTATCTGTTGAGCCTTTGCCTGCGCACCATTCCCATCGGCATTGCGTATGCCACCTGGTCGGCACTGGGCATCGCCCTCATTACAATAAGCGGCATCTTCTTTTTCAAGCAGATGCCGGATTTGGGAGCCATCGTGGGGCTCGTCCTGATTATTTCCGGCGTAGCCGTACTGAATCTATTTTCAAAGATGGATATTCACTAGGTTCAGAGAACCTTTTCCATAAACACGCACTCGAATGTGTCATGATGGGCTTTACCGCTTTCATTAAAGTGGTAGCCCATTTTTTTATAGAAGTCCGCGACATTCACGCGACTCGAAATTTCGACTTTCTTGACGCCAACTTCGCGCATCCACTTTTCGGCCTCGGCAACGACGGCCCGGCCTAAATGCTTGCCACGATATTCCGGTAGCACCACGACGCGTCCGATTTCGGCAACGCCCTCGCGAACTTCAAACCAGCGGCAAGTGGCAACCGGGTAAATATCATCCAGCGCCAAAATGTAATGACAGCTCTCGCCATCATGCGCATCGATTTCGGCATCCAGCGAAATCTGGTACTTGCGCATCATCGCAGCCATACGCACGTAGTAGGCGCCAGCACGTTCGCTTTCTTTTGTAACGCGAATAATTTTCATGAATACGACCGATTAGTCTTCTTCAGAAATTCCCATAAGGGTCATGGCACCTTTCCAGGTTTCCTTGTTTTCGAAACCATCGCGCTTGCCGCCGCCGTAGCGGGCGTGTGCGAATTCTTCTACAAGGGTTTCCCAGCCTTCCAATTTACCCTCTTTCACGAGGTTGTCGAGATTGACCGCGGAGGCGGCCATTCCGAATTTATCGGCCACATATTCCTTGCAAATGCTTTCAAGTTCCAAGAGCCATTCGCGGCTATCTGCCGTATTCACGCGCTGCTTGAGGACCATCATGCGTTCACGCAAGGCATCTTCTGCAGCGTTTTTAGCCGCAGCAGCCTCTCGCACGGCAGCACGGCGCTTTACGCGCCACAGGCCCGCCAAAAGCACGCAAACGGCCACAATAAGTCCAACGGCAAGCGGAAGCGGGTTAAACGGTTCATTCACGCGCACATCCACGCTTTCGCTACGTAAATCGAGCGGTTGCCCCATTTGCGTCGGAACCTCGAACCGCATCGCCGGAATATGCAAGTTGCCCGTATCGGCAGCCAAAATCTTGTAGGTAAACGTAATCGAGGCAACTTCCTTGCCATCTTTCACAGAGCGCGCCGATTCCTGCGACATGCCCACTTGAGTCAGGCCCTTCGCATTCGCCGTGCCCGCCGGCACCACCAAAAGCGCACTCCCTTGCACGCCCCAAGAAACAGTCACCGGGAATTCAAACGTGTCGCCCACGGTCACCGCGGGCATTCCACCTTGCGGCCCCGCCGAAATCGAAATCCCGAGCTGTTCCGGCGTCGGCATTTCGATCTCCGGCGCCGCGACAACGCTATCGCCAACGCCAGCAGACTGCACCGAATCCGCCACCACATTTTCATTCAAAGAATCGTTTTCCATACGAGGGCTAATATACAAAAGCCGAGAGTCGTGAGCAAGCTCGCTTGCTCATGACCGAGGCATCGAGAATCTGCGAAACAGATAAAAAAACACCCCAGATACTAATCTGGGGCTAAAAACACTGGTTAATGGGCGCCGGCTTACGCCACAACTTCCTTAATTAAACGGCTTCACAAAGGCGCCGTTCAACAAGCTGCTATACAAACCGAGCAAAATGTCGGTGAAGTAGCTGGAGTTGTTATTCGTAACAGACTTTCCATTCACAAGACCCGTGCAACTTTCAAGCCAGGCCTGGTTGGTGCCAATACCCGTTGCGCACCATGCGGCAAGCCACTGAGTCGGAACCGCGGAATTGCCCGTCGCATCGTTCTTGGCCGGATCCCAAGAGTACTGCACAGCCAAAGCCTTCGAATTCGGGTCTCCACCAGCCTTAGCAGAAATAAAGTTGTTCAAAGTGGTAAGCACCGTCAAAGCTCTCGGATCCTGGAACCAGTAGTAGTCCCAAGCGATACGCCACGGAATACGCACAGATTCCTTGTTGAACGTCCAGTAAGTCTTGTCAGCAGAACCATTGTCCGGGTTAGCAGCAACACCAGCTTCATTGCTCCAGTCAGGGAGCACACCGGTACCGGCCGCCTGAACCTTAGAAATGTAAGTATACATTGCATCAAGCACGCCAGTCCAGTTGTGGTTCGGGTCAACCATGGCAAACAAGCGGAGTGCCACCGGAGAGAAATAGCTCAGGTTGTAAACGGGTTCCTTGCCGTTGCCACCGTTCCAGACATCCGTATCGCCAGAGTAGAGCAACAGACTCGTCTTATTGACTTCGGCATCCCACAAAGCATTCACGATGTTCTTAGCATCGTCAAGGAAGGCCTGCTGACCAGTCTTGTAGTACATCAAGATAAGCGATGTAGCGATATCGAGATCGGCATCGGTTGCACTAGAAAGGTCAATTTCCGAAAAATGGAAGCTATAGGTAATCCACGGAGTCAAATACCTCTTAGCCGTCGACGTAGAATTGTATTCGCGGAAAGCCCTAGAATAGTTCCACAAGCGAACGAACGCATCGGTATCGCCATTGGCCATGGTAAGAAGCATGCCGTAACCCACACCTTCGGACACGGTGCATGCACGATACCTCAAGGAAGGAATCGTCGTATCGTCATCGTTGCAGCGATTCTTATAGTAGCCCGTTGTCTGGGCAGACCACAAGACACGACCAGCCGGCTGGTAGGTAGCAGGGAACACCACATCGAATTCCGAAGCCAATTCCGGATAATAGAGAGCTTCGTCTTCCATGTTCACGAAATGGAAGGGTTTCCAAGTCTGGTAAAGAACCGTGCTATAGTTGATATTTGCGATCGATGCGAGAGGCACCGGAGACACCCATGCCGTCGTAGGCGTGGGAGTAGTCGTCGGGTCCGTCGGGGTGGTCGAAGGTGTCGTCGAAGGATCGGTCGGAGTCGTCGTCGGGTCCGTCGGAGTCGTCGAAGGAGTGGTCGACGGATCAGTCGGAGTAGTAGACGGGTCCGGATTGATTACCGGATCAGGATTTACCGGATTAGCATTGTTGCTGTTAGACGAATCGTCGCCACAAGCAGTAAGACCAATTACAGCACCCAATGTCAGGGGTGCAACCATAGGAGCTAAAATTTTTTTGAACAGCATAGTAGCCTCTAAATAAAAAAATCCTAAGGAAATATACATTCTGAATCAAGATATAGAAGTGATATAACTCAAAAAAAGGGATAAGTGTTGTCTAAATCAAATCAACACCGCCGCAATGTAAAAAATGAGTTTACAGAGAAGTTTTCTATATTGTTTGGCATTATGGCAAGCACAATGAAAAAGCCGCACGTTATCGTCCATCCGAGCAATATGACCCAATCTGACTGGGTGCGTTGCATACTCCCTTTCATGCAATTCATGTATCCCAACCCCTATCAGGTGGCCCCCTCTATTTCGCACATTCTAGCTTCCAGCAAGGACACCCTCCTAAAGACGCGCGCAGTCATCCTGCAAAAGCCTTCGGCAGCGGGCCGAATGGAAGCCGCCTCGATGTACGCCGGGCTCAAAAGGGAATGCAATTTTAAGCTCATTACCGACTTTGACGACCTCATGTGGGATTTGTCTCCCATTATCCAGAGCTATGCCCAAGGCATCCCGAATCACGACCAGATTGTCAAGGACCGCCTAAAGCAAGTACTCCCGCTTTTTGATTCCGTCGTTTGCTCTACACGCTACCTTGCAAACCGCGTCAAGGAAGACCTTGGCGTACACGCCATCGTCATGCCGAACGGCGTTTCTAAATCCCTTTTCGGCTCCCACAAGACAACCGCCGCTTTTACGGGAAAGCCCAAGGTGATGTACGCCGGCGCACTCGGCCACACCACCGATAAAATCCTCGGTGACTTCGAAGGTCCATGGGTTCCTTGGATCAAGAAAAGCATCGAAGATGGCAGCATCGATTTTCTCACTTTCGGAACGCCTGATTTTCTCAAGGGTCTCGAAGGCAAATACACGAGCATTCCCTACACAAGCGTCATGCAGTTCCCGGGTGTCGCGGCAAGCTACAGGCCCGACTTTTATCTGGCCCCGCTCGCAAGCAACAACTTCAACCGGGCCAAAAGCGACCTCAAGCTAAAAGAAGCCGCGGCCCTTGGCGCAGTCTTTATCGGAAGCGATTTTGAAAACAGCCCTTACGGATACGCTCCCAAGGAACAGCTCGTTACCGAAAGCGACACGCCAGAATCGCTCGCCGACAAGTTCAACGCACTCTGCAAGCCCGAAAACTTCATGAGCGCCATTGAATGGCAGTACAATATGATCGAAAAGGAACACTGGTATATCGAAGACCCGGTATTCCAGCGCAACTTCGCCTTCACATACTTCGGGTAAATTACTTCAGCATGATCTGCTGAGAGAGACCCATAGCGCGAACCATGTATACTCCGGCTTGGAGCTTGGAGAGGTCCATGGTCTTCACAGAGGAGGCTGCCATAACAACCTGGCCCTGGAGGTTCACAATTTCAGCCTTGGCAACAGACTTGCCGAAGGAAAGGGTACGGCCAGAGAGCTGAGCCTTCAGAGAAGACTGCATAGCCTTGGCAGCGATACCATCACCTCCATTGCCGCAACCGCCCTGGTATGCACCAACGGACATGATGTTGAAGCCACCGGTGGTACCGTCCTTAGCCTGAATCTTGAACTTGAGAGCAGCGAGCTTCTTGGCAGCTTCTACACCAGCGATCTTGCCCGAGCTCCAGCCAGCCTTCTTGAACGTAGACCATTCGAGGTCAACAGTCTTAGCAGAAGTAGCCTTAGCGAGGGAAGCGGCCGGGTTATCGTAACCGATTTCTGCGTCACCAGCATCGCCGAGACCCATTTCGAAGGAAGCAGCAACGTCAACAGTGTAAGTGATGCAAACGCCACCCATAGCGGAAGCGTCAGCCTGGTCAGCAGCGGTAGAGCCTTCCGGAACACCGGCGAGGTTGAAGCCGATACCAACGAACGGTTCATAGGTCAGGGTACCCTTGTTCAGGGAGAAGGTACCGCAAACGCCACCGCAGACGCCACCGCAGTAGTCAATGATCGGGTCCATGGCGTCATCGGCATATTCGTTACCCGGTTCGACAGGCCATTCGATCTTGGAAGCGCCGCCATCAGCGTCGTCACCGTAGGTGAACCAGTAACCACCGTTTCCGTTGGCTGAATCAAGTTCAGTATCGATCTTGTAAACGCCTTCGGAGCCATTCCAGGTCACGAAGCCGAAAGCAGATGCAGCAGCAAGAGCGGCAGTTGCAGTAAGAATTTTCTTGTTCATCATTCTCTCTCCCTTTGAAACGACTGCCCATAATGAGCGGTTTGCGCTTAATATATCTTTTTTCCGGAGGGTTGGACAAAAAAATACTACAGAAAACAGAAAAGGCTGCGGAGAACCGCAGCCCTTTCTTAAGATTTTACCGAAGTAAGATTACTTCAGCATGATCTGCTGAAAAAGGCCCATGGCGCGAACCATGTATACTCCGGCTTGGAGCTTGGAGAGGTCCATGGTCTTCACAGAGGAGGCCGCCATAACAACCTGACCTTGGAGGTTCACAATTTCAGCCTTGGCAACAGACTTGCCGAAGGAAAGGGTACGGCCAGAGAGCTGAGCCTTCAGAGAAGCCTTAGCCTTGGCATTGGAGAAACCCGGAGTGGAACCCAAGTATGGACCAACTTCAATGATATTGAAGCTACCGGATGTACCGTCCTTAGCCTGAATCTTGAACTTGATAGCAGCGAGCTTTTTTGCTGCTTCGGCACCGGTAATCTTGCCCGAGCCCCAGCCAGCCTGCTTGAACTTAGACCATTCGAGGTCAACAGTCTTAGCAGAAGTAGCCTTAGCGAGGGAAGCGGCCGGGTTGTCGTAACCGATTGCAGCGTCACCGGCATCACCGAGACCCAATTCAAGAGAAGCTGCAACGTCGACAGTGTAAATCAGGTGGACTCCACCCATAGCAGAAGCGTCAGCCACGTCAGCAGCGGTAGAACCTTCCGGAACACCGGCGAGGTTGAAGCCGATACCAACGAACGGTTCATAGGTCAGGGTACCCTTGTTCAGGGAGAAGGTACCGCAAACGCCACCGCAG